>JAJZFK010000257.1 GCA_021805405.1 bacterium | reverse complement strand
ACCCAGCGCAGCATTTTCGGAGAGCGGGCTATTGTACACAGCGAATGAAGCGTGTGCCTGGGGTAGGTGCTGCAGGGGAACGTAACGCGCGCCATTTTCGATGTCGTGCAAAACCAGACGGCGCTGCTCGACGGTACCACGCTCCACGTCTTGGCCACTAAGCCTTATGGGTACACCGTCGGTAAGGATGGATGCCAGAGCCAGCGACTCCGCATGTGCCCACAGTATGCCGCCAGGCTGGTTAATCGCGTCACGCCGGGGAAGGTAAAATCTTCGCTCGGTATCCTGCTGAAATGTGAAGTTGGAGGGCCTGGTAAGCAGCGCTTCGTTGAGTTCAGTTAACAGTTTTGCCGGGACGGCTGTATTGGTGGTGAGTGTAGGCGTAGTTGCACCAGAAGCGGCTGTCTTTTCCTCTGGCTGTGAAGCTGCGTCAAGTGCTGCACGCATGCGGGATCTAACCTGGTTAGCCATCTCCAGTGCTTCATCACGAGAAACAAGACCCTGCTTTTCTAGTTCACGCGCCCAAATTTCACGCGGTCGCGGGTGTGCGTCTATGCGTGTGTACATTCTGGGTTGAGTTGTGCGCGGCTCATCGCCCTCATTATGACCATACCGCCTGTAGCCCACCAGATCTATAAGAAAGTCCTTACCGAACTGTTGGCGGTAAGCAAAGGCCATTCGCGCAGCACCAACGCAGGCAATGGGGTCGTCTGCGTTCACGTGAACGATGGGAATTTCAAACCCCTTGGCAAGGTCGCTGGCATAAAGCGTAGAGCGGCCATCGTGCGGGAGCGTTGTAAACCCGATCTGGTTGTTCACAATAATATGGATCGTACCGCCTGTGCGGTAACCCGGCAGCCTGGAAAGGTTAAGAGTTTCAGCAACGATGCCCTGGCCCGGGAATGCAGCATCACCGTGAATGACTACAGGTAACGCCAAATGCGTATCCTGCAGTGGCTCACCGGCCCGGCTACGGCGTTCCTGGGCCGCTCGTGCGTGACCTTCCACAACCGGATTTACGAATTCCAGGTGACTTGGGTTGGGTACCAGGGTAATGGGCATTTCGGCAACACCAGCTTCGCGGAAGGCACGCTGGTAACCTAAATGGTACTTAACGTCCCCAGACCACCCATCGGCGTCCCATCCTGAAACAGCCGTGGCCGCAGCTGCGAGGTTCTTCTTGAACTCCTGAAGCAACGTAGCGTAGGGTTTGCCAAGAACGTGTGCGAGCACGTTGAGCCTTCCGCGGTGCGCCATTCCCACTACAACCTCGTGGCACCTATCCTCGGCAGAGAGCTTTACAATTTCGTCGAGAACCGGTACCAGTGCGTCGCAACCCTCCAGGCTGAAGCGCTTTTCCCCCTGGAAGTTTTTCTGCAGGAAGTCCTCAAAGATATCTACTTCTGTGAGGCGCATAAGAAGATCCCGCTTTCTGGCGGGATCAAAACCTTGCAGAAACCTGCCGCTTTCGGAAGCCTCACGGAGCCAGTATCTTTCACGGGCATCCTGAATGTGCTCATCCTCGTAGCCTGTGGTTCCGGAATACGCCTGGCGAAGAAGCGCGATTGCTTCCAGGGCACTAGATGCGTTGGATGCAAGAGGGCCCCCAATAATTCTACCAGGCAAGAGCGCAAGGGTTTCAGACGTAAGTCCGTGGGTACTGATGTCCAGTTCTGTGCTATGAGGCTGCGTGGACGCTAAAGGATTAATATTCGCCTCTAAATGACCGCGCAGGCGTATGAAGCGTGCGAGCCTTACCGCGCCAATTGCGGCATCTAGCGGTGCTGAAACACTGTGGGACGCACTGCCCGCAGGTACTGCTTCACCCGCCCCGGGAGGAGGCTGCACGGAGTAAGCGTCGAAGAACGCACGCGATTGAGGATCTACGCTTTCGGGATCCTGCAGATATTGCTGGTACATTTCCAGCATAAATGCCTGATTGGAACTGTGGAATAGATGAATATCACTCATGAGGTACTCTAGCCTAAATATTGAATTGCGGATCGAATTCTACTGATGGGTAACAATTCTAAAGTTCCTCATCATACCGTCATTATGTGCTTTTAGTCAATCATTCTGGAATGAATTGTTCTTCACATTGTAATTAGGGCGATTTGGGTTGCTAGTAGGTAAAAATACGGTTAAACAGCTTGGTTATAAGTCCTGCGTGACCGGCTTATATCTTTGGTTCGTCGACGTGTGGTGAGCCGATTCAAACCTTGCGCATGGTACCCCGCGAATCTGCAACCACAGGAGGATGATGGCTTTATACGAAGCCATAGTTTGTGGGCAATTCAATCCGGTTGTATTATCAACGGATTAAACTGCCCTCATGGCTTGCTAGGACGCCGGATGGAATTTTTCACTCTCGATTTTTGTGCAGGAGGTAAGCCTGTTGATTATTTAGGCTGCTATTTGGTGTACCACATTACGCCCGCCTGGGCCAGAAGGTCGTTGTCACCAATGATGCTTCTACCTAGCGCTACGAAAAGATGGTGGTTGGGATCACGATGAAAGTCGAGTGCTAATCTAAAGTCCACCTGTTCCTTTGCACCCACCTTGGTTGCTGAGTTGTAGAAGACCTCGCCACCCATCGTAAGGTGGTGATTAAGATCGCGTTGTACAAGGCCCCCAAACACCCAGTAGTCTCGATTCTTCTCTCCTGGATTAAGAAAGTAGCCTCCACCAGAATTGAATTTCCACTTTCCTACTGTTTTTTGAATCCAGACAGGCAGAAACAGTTGAATGTGTCCAGCGCCCAGACCTTCCGTGTAGTTTCCAGTTGGCAGGTTGATGTGCGGGTAAATACCTACCATGGGCGTTTTGGCGTCCTCCTGCACAAACCTGTATTTTAAGGCAAAGTCGAAATCTCCCGGGCCAAAGTATGAGTGTGCTGACCGAGGAGAGTTGTATAGCAACGGCAATGACAGATGAATCTGCGTGTTCGCGCTCTGTCCGTAATCTGCCTCAACATATGGAACCTGGGCACTATAGCTACCATGCCCGGTGTTAGCACTACCAACAACGAATATCTGCCACTCGCCAGTTGGCACAGGTTGCGGGTTATCCGTTGTGTAAGGAGGACCAGCAATTGCGGTAGATAGGGCAGTTACCAGTAGGGTGACAATTGTCACCGTTGACATGACATGACTTCGATGTCCGGAGATAAATTTCAATCGAGGGGAATTCCTTCACGTAAAGAATGGGCAGATGGCAATCAACTACATAATATTACCTTAATACAAAATGTTATTTCATAAACTCCTCTAACTTGGCCATAAAGACGCTGGTGGCACCTGGGTAACTCTAATTGCTGGTTTCTACGACCAAGCTGATGAATTAACAAGTATAAATCATGCTATTTTATCCGCTTTTGTGATTTGGGTAATCCATGACAATCTTCAAATGTTAATAATATTATGAAGATGTTATGACAATTATCACAGTAATATCAATTAATAAATTACGCGGCTAAATCGATTGCAAACCTGGTTGCAAAATTCCGAAAGTCTCTATTCGTGGAGTGGGGTTGCCTAATTTTCAGACTCGAATGGACAGTAGCCCTTACTGCAGTGAACTAATATTTGTGGGGTGGTCTATAAATGCGACAAAATCGGGCCGATAATCGCACGAACCAAATTTGAGACGAGTGTGAATGTAGATCAGAATCTAGGATTTCCGTCGCACCTTCACGGTGTAAATAACGTGAATGGGCCAGGCGGTTGAATTCGAGGACAGTAACTGTATGTTTGAAGCCGGTCAAAAGCTGGAAATTGACGTACTGGGGCAGCAATACAGGTTTACTGGCGTAGTACGCCAGACCGACAATGACCACTTGCTGATATGTATACCTCCTGGTTCTGATGACCTCTTTACTGAGGGGGTGCCGGTGAGTCTCACGCTTTCCAACGGCAAGGGCTTGTTTCAGATGGACACGCGTGTTCTAAAGTCTAAGTCTGGCCAGTTTGTCGTTAAGAGGACCAGGCCATGCCTCATTCAACGGCGCAGGACCGCAAGGGTGCCTGGGTATCTGCCTGTCAGGTTCTGCCTGGGTGCGAACCTAGAGGATGTGCCAGGTTGCTTTACTCGCGACAGCGAGCGCGCCACTACTGTTGATCTTAGCGTTGGAGGCTTAAGGCTACGGATGGACCATATACTCTTCTCCGGGGTGAATCTTCTGCTTGAGATCAGGATGGAGGATGACCACCCGATTATTGTGGAAGGTGTTGTCGTTCGTAGTGCGGCTGCTTCTGAAAAACCTGGTGAACCAGGGGGTCGGTATCTTGTTTCAATTCGCTTTACACGAGTAACGAGGGTAGATCAACTGGAGATCCAGAAATTTGTTTCGAAGATGCAGGTAGCGTCGTGACGCCGCTGATACAGATAACTGCACCCATACCTGCGCAGCTTCTGCTGCGTGATCGATCGACGAGTGCAGACAGCTACCATTACGGAGTTTTGCAGAACCTGTCGCAAGGAACGGCAATCGTACATGTTCGGGATGAGTGCGCAGCTTCGTGGGGCGATACAGTTCGATTTCAGATATCCGATGGCGAACTGGTTACCGAACTGGAAGGCGGAGTTGTTGCCGTTTGCGCTGGCGGGCGCGAAGGGATTTTGCTAGCTGTGCGGTGCTGGGGCCATCACGTTTGTGCTCAACGCCGCAAGCTACCGAGGTTGTCCTGCAACAATCACGTGGAATGGTTTCACGGACAGCAAATTCCAGTAATCATAACCGATACCATTTCGGGCGAATGCACAGAAATTGGGGCTGGTGGTATGCGCCTGATCACTGCCGCATCGTGCGAAGTTGATGATATGGTCATGGTTTTGCTGCCGGTGCGCGAAGGACCGCGTACAAAGCCGCCGTTGCGTGAAGAGTTTATCGCTGCCCGCGTCAAACGTAAGCGTAGGTCGTTAACGACCCACCGATGGGAGCTGGCGCTTAAGTTCGAGATGATCAGCACGAGGCAGGGCCTGATGTTAGCGGATCTATTTGCTGCTTAGAGCAAGATGTTCGCACCAGGGTGTTAGGTCTTGCGGAGGATGAAGTTTTGTTACCAGATATAAACGTCTCGTCAATCGTCGTAATATCGGTTACTGCTGTGTGCGGTATATGGGTACTACTAACAGTACGTCGCCTGCGCGGTGCATCCCAGAGATATACCTTAGCGAAAGTGGCCGAGGAGCGAGAGGCTGGTCGGCACCTCTGCATATCGGTAATTGAAGCGCTGGGATTTGCCCTTGATGCAGCAGATCCGTACGGTTCTGGTCACCTCGAGTGCGTTCAAAACTGTGCGCTCAGCACGGGTAGGGCAATGGGTCTTAACGAGCAGGATATGACTGCCCTTCGCGTCGCTGCTCTATTGCACAATATTGGTAGGTTGGGGGTTCCCGAACATATTTTTCGTAAAGCTTCGTCGCTTACTGCAGATGAGATGGAAAAGCTGCGAACTCACCCAGTTCTGGGTGCACGTATCCTGGCGTCTGTACCATTTCCCTGGCAGGTAGTAGACCTGGTGCGTCACCATGCCGAGCACTGGGACGGCTCTGGATACCCCGACGGACTTAAGGGATCGCACATCCCGGTTGGAGCGCGCGTACTGGCGGTAGCCAACGCTTACAGCGCGTTGCAGCATGAACGGCCTTATAGGCCAGCACTTTCACCGCTTGAGGCGATTGCACAGATCGAAGCGCGATCTGGAACGCAGTTCGATCCAGGTGTCGTTGCGGCATTCAGGTCTGCGGTGTCGCAAATGCATCTTGAGGACTCTTCTGGGGTACACCCTTCGCTAGCAATGACGGTAGAGGATGGTCGTGCAGCCTTGCAGGATATAGCGCTGGCTCAAAAGGAGTCGTTAGTGCTGCAGGAGCTTACGCGGGCGCTTTCTGGCTCGCTGCATCTTGAGGCAGCAGCAGATACACTTATGAAAAGTGTCTCGGTACTTACCGGGTGCGATGGGTGTGTGCTTTTTCTTCCCGAGCCCGCTGGTGAATACCTTCGCGCAGTGGCTGCCTTTGGCAGCAATCGGCGCCATCTGCTTGGCAGTTCTGCCCGAGTTGGCGCTTACCTCACCGGCCGCGCATACTACCGAAACGAAGTTGTACATGCGTCATTCCTGGCGGACGATATTATGCTTCGTAATGTAAGCGAAACATGGGAGGCGTTTCGCTCTACCCTCATCGTTCCGCTCAATGCTGGTGAACACTGCGTTGGAGTTATTAATCTGTATAGCATTACACCAGAGGCGTTCGACCATGAAACAGAGCGGGTGATGAGGTTAGTGGCGGGCCAGGCAGGACATGCACTTGAAAGCGCGCGCCGTTTTAAGGAAGCCCAAGAGTCGGCGTATACTGACTCGCTCACTGGCTTGCGAAACAACCGGTACCTGCGCGAATACCTTGAGAAGGAGACGAACCGTACCTCCCGTGACGGTTCAACTCTGGCAGTTCTCAACATCGATCTCGACCAGTTTAAGCCTATCAACGATCAGTACGGTCACGCCATGGGCGACCAGATCTTGAAAGATATTGGGGATATACTGCAGAGCCATGTTCGCAACTACGACCTCGCCGCGCGTTATGCAGGAGACGAATTTGTTGTAGTACTTTCTCGAGCCGATAGACCTGGGGCAGAAATTGCGGCCGGCAAACTTAGAAAAGCCGTTGAGAAATACGCTCAACGGGTCGCACTTCGCGATCCGCAATTTCCAATGTTGGGGCTAAGCATCGGCATTGCGATATGTCCAGAGGACGGAACAGATCTGCAGGAGCTGCTACGCAAATCCGACGGTGCCATGTATGCGGATAAGCGCAGCCGGCGATCTGGCCGAGCAGCCTAAAGAGGACGCTTGGCGAAATATACCTAACGGTTGCTCAGTAAGGGGCCTGCCTACAGTGCTTTAGCCAGCAGGGCCCTGCTTCGCGAGTCAAGCATGGCCGAGTCCTGTATTTCAAAGCGATTGCCGTCAACATCGCATAGTAGCAAGTGATGATCGCTTAGCCAGTGGGCAGTCTCCTGCAGGTTTACCGTGACAAAGTCGCGGCAACCCCTGTCGGTTTCTACATTCCAGTAAGTCGCACCATACTCCACCGTGACGGTGTTAATTGCAGTTAGCACTGCCGTGAGCGTTCGTTTTCGCAAAACTCGCTGCACTGCTGCCAACGAACCACCATCCAGCGTGTTGGGGTCTTGCAATAGGCAAATCTCGTTCCCTTTACCATCTAGCAGTGCCAGATATTGGCCCGGGTAGCGCATCGGCGCCGCCCAAACTGGTTTCACGGCGGTGTATGAGTAATCGTTCTTTACGGTTAGGCGCAACTGCGAATCCGGAAAGCAGAACAGGCACAGGTCAGAGGGGCTCAGAGTCTCTTCTGTCAATCTCCTACCTCCATAATTTGGGTCACCTGGCTCTGCGTCTTCACAAGGTTGTAAAACACGCCCTGTTTTTCAAGCAGCTCATTGTGAGTACCTATCTCTACGATACGCCCCTTTTCCAGGACGATGAGGCGGTCTGCGTTTCGCAGTGTAGAAAGGCGATGCGCTATGGCAAAGGTGGTTCTGCCCTTGACCAGATTGGCGAGGGCCTCCTGAATCTGGCGTTCGGTTTCTACGTCGACAGCGCTTGTAGCTTCATCAAGAATGAGGATTCGTGGGTTATGCAAAATTGCGCGCGCTATTGATATGCGCTGCCGTTCCCCCCCCGAAAGTTGTGCACCCTTCTCACCAACCAGGGTATCGTAACCGTCGGTCTTGGCGAGAATGAAGTGATGAGCATTTGCCTGCCTGGCAGCGGCTACTATCTCCATAAAACCTGCCTCTGGCCGCGCATAGGCAATGTTTTCTGCAATCGTGCCGTTAAACAGGAATGGATCCTGTAGCACAACACCCACCTGCCTGCGCAGGGCTTGCAGCTCGTATTCGCAGTAGTCGACGTCGTCAATGGTAATTGTGCCAGCATCCGGTTCGTAAAACCGGCACAGCAGGTTAATGGTAGTTGACTTTCCAGCACCAGACTTACCCACAAGGCCTATCATTTCGCCAGGTTCCGCCACAAATGAGAGCCCATTAATTACGGGATTACTCTTGTCGTAACCAAAGCGCACACCGTCGAATATCACCCGTCCTACAATTGCAGGGTGCAGGTCATTTTTAGCGTAGGGCTCAGTTTCAGCGTCTATAACTTCAAAGATTCTCTCTGCCCCGGCCATTGCACGGCTAAACCACTGGTTAAGGTCGCCGAACCATTGCAGTGGTCCATATACCATGGCGATGTAGGAATTTACGCGTACAAACTGCCCCAAAGTGATCTGGTGGCCATAGACCATTTCACCACCCACTATCCAGTTTATTAACTGGCCGGATGCCACCAGCAATGTCATTGCGCCAAAGACGGTAAACCAGCGGGTATCCGCTTCAATACCGGCGGTTCTAAGGTCACCGTTGCGACTGCGGAACTTCTGCATCTCAGCATCTTCGCGTGCAAAGATCTTAACCACACGAATGCCTGTAAGCGCCTCGTTGAGATGCATGTGGAACCGTGCCCACTTCTGGCCCACCTTAAAATATAGGCGGCTTATACTACCCCAGCTAATAGCACTTAGCACAAGCATGAGCGGCACAGGGGCCATCACTGCAAGGGCGAGGCGCCAGTTGGTTACGAGGAGCATTCCCGTAATTCCAAGGAATAGCAGGCTGTTAGATGCCAGGTATGGCAAGCCATCTACCAAAAAGCCCCACACTCGGTCGGTGTC
Source organism: bacterium (assembly GCA_021805405.1). Classification (GTDB taxonomy): domain Bacteria; phylum Armatimonadota; class Chthonomonadetes; order Chthonomonadales; family Chthonomonadaceae; genus JAJZFK01. The sequence continues at coordinate 1,965 of JAJZFK010000257.1, read as the reverse complement.
CTGGGTGACTCGGCTGGTAATGGACCCCACCTGCTTCTTGTCGAAGTAGGAGACCTGCAACAACTCAATTGCCTGAAATACTGCAGCTCGCAAATCAGCCGCAATGCTTCCTGCAAGGTATGCTGTGGTGCGGCCGGCCGCAATTTGAAGAAGTGCTGTAATTACAATGACTACCGCCCAAACTCCTATTGTTTGAAAGAGTATGCCAATGTGCTGGTGCTTCGTGAAAACGGCATCAATGAGGTGGCCTTGTAATACCGGTGGAACTAGGTTGACTGCCGTAGTACACAGGGAGAGCGCAACAAGCGTAAGGGCCTGCTTCGTATAGGGCCGAAGGTACCCTGCAATGCGAAAGAAGGTACGGTTCCGGTTGACGCATACCGGGCATATTCCATCTTTATCGGGAAGCAGGCGGCCGCATTTGTTACACCTTAAAGACTTCGTGCTAATCTTGATGCTTAAAGGGGTACCCGCCGCCAGTTGCTCAATACCTCTGGCACATTCCGAGAAAGCTGGTGCAAGCGTCAATGAGTATGCGATGACCGGCACAACAACGCCGTCCTTGCAGGTGATTTCCATCTGGCCGCCGCCAATGAGCGGCTCATTGCGAGCATTCAGGATGTCGGCGATCTCTATGCGAAGCGACTCCGTGCCGTCTTGTTCCATGGTACGCAAGAACTCATTAGTAACCTCCAGGGTTCGCGGCGCGAATTCCCCCTGCAACCCGATGTCGGAGACAAGTGTTATCAGTACGTCGACTGGCGCGCTGGTAACGATAGACATTATTTACCTCGTGCTTCTTTCGAACGGCATATCCTATGGCAGATATCTGTTGAACCATGCCTACATGTGGACTACAACGTGTTGACGCTCTAACCCTGCTGGCTTTGCGCTCAAGTGTTATAGTACGTGCAAACTATTGGCCACTTCAATGCAATATCGATGCAGGTACTAGGTTTGCTAACGAATAGCGGTAATATAACCCAAAAGGCTGGGGGCTTAACGGAATATGAACAACATGACCAAAGGGTTGGTAGCGGGCGCAATAATGCCTCATGGAAGCACTATACCTGTTTTGGCAGGCGAGCAGGCAGGCATCATGTCGCAACTTCACCAGGCATGCCTTACGGCAGGGATAACCATTAGCAACTGCGAGCCAGATTGCATCCTTGTTATAACACCGCACGGTATGGTTTTAGACGACATGTTTACCGTATGTCTGTTTAATCACGCAACCGGAACTCTGGAAGGTGAGGGTGGCAACATATCCGGCGAATACGACATAGACATCGAATATTCGGATCACTTATGGCGGCAACTGCAGAGTTACGGGGTTCCTGCCGCTAGCCTGGTGCCAGACGCTGGCGAAGAAAACACGCAGTTTATGCCGTTAGACTGGGGAGCTCTTATTCCGTTATGGTATTGTACCCACTCTAGTGCGGTAAAACCTTCTATCGTTGTAGTAACACCATGTCCTTCGCTTAATCTACAACAGCACCGTGATTTTGGTGCAGCCGCGGCTCGTGCAGCCCACATACTCGGGAGAAAGATTGCAATCGTTGCGTCTTCCGATTAGGCACACCGACACCAAGAAGACGGCCCCTACGGTTTTCATCCGGCAGCGGCAGATCTGGATGAAAAGGTGGTAAGTGCGGTTACTGCAGACCGACTAGATGACCTTGCGGAGTTAGATGAAGATTTGATATCCGATGCGGCTATTGATGGTCTGTGGCCCACGACTATGCTGCGGGGCGCATTACGATACGAAACGGAAAACGGAGCACACTTTGCCCATCAGTTTTTGCACTATGCACACCCAACATACTTTGGTATGCTGGCCGCCACCTGGCTACGCAAATAGCAGGTGGCGACCCCGTAAGCACCTGAAAATCAGGAGCAGCCGTATACAGAACCGCAGTTAAGGCATTTGAAACAGGCACCATTGCGCACCATGAGGCTTCCGCA
>JAJZFK010000173.1 GCA_021805405.1 bacterium | reverse complement strand
AGTAAGACACGCTCTTATGAAAGTGAGGTCCATTCCGGATACGCCTGGTCCAATAAACCACTCCTGTGGCTGTGCTGCCCTAATGGCGCTTCCCACCGACTGCGCTAGTGCTATGTACTGCTGTACGTTGGGCACCGGCTTCCAGAAGCCGATATTTGGCTCGTTCCACATCTCCCAAAGGATACCTTCGCGCTTAAAGTGGTCTACCGCGGCTGTAACCCAACGGCAAAAGGCAGCGATTGCCTTGGGTGTGGTTGGCGAGCCATTTTGGTAAAGGTCGTTTCCGTAGTCGAATATAAAGATGGGTCGAATGCCATATCGCTTAAGATGGCTCATGAGCGTGTCATAGGCAGTAAAGTTGTAAACCCCGCGTGACTGCTCGGTTACGCTCCAGCTAAAGTCGGTGCGTATCCACTTAAACCCTTCTGACGCGAGCTGCTTTGTTTCGCCAGGGTTTGGCGTCGTAAAGTGAATGTTAACGCCTAATGACTGCGGAACGCCCGGTGAAGGCAGGGGATACTGTTGCCTGTACGGACGGGCATAGGCTGGCATAACCATGACAACCAGCGCCGTTGCTGCTGCCAAACCTTGGGCTAGGTTATTCATAGGCCACATAAATTATACATTGCGTTGATAGTGCCCACTTTTACCGCCGTCCTTCTCAATGAGGCGAATGTGCTCAATGGTTGCAGACCGATCGACAGCCTTCACCATATCGTAAACAGTAAGGGCAGAAATCGACACTGCCGTTAGCGCTTCCATCTCGACACCAGTTACGCCGTTCACCTTCACCATGGCCTCTACGGTGACGCCAAAATCCTGAATGACGCAATCCACAGTTACCGCCGTTAATGCGAGCGGGTGGCACAGTGGGATGAGTTCTGCCGTTTTCTTCGCAGCCATTATGCCGGCGATTCGCGCTACTGCAAGCACGTCACCCTTGGGCACGCTTCCGCTACGAAGCAGTTCAACTGTGTGCGGTTGAAGATGCACCTCTCCGGCGGCACGCGCAATTCTCGCCGTTGAGTCCTTGGTGGCCACATCCACCATGTGCGCGTTCCCGGACTTATCAAGATGCGTTAACTCTGGCAAGCGAATGGCTCCTGGGCCGAATGTTAGCCCCGTGAGGTTTCCTCGTATGGCAATTATACCCGTCTCCACGTCTCACGTAGTTTTACTTGATCTTTGAAGGTGCCTTTGGCCCGCGAATGGGGTTATAATGGCCTCATGAACATAACAAACTTTCCTGTATTACAGGGCACTAGAGTGGTGACGTGGCCGGATGCGTTGGTGCCAGCATCTCTAGAATCCAGGTTGATCTATTCACCAGAATGGGATTGGACCTATTCACATCATCCTCACCTTGTTCACTTTTGCGGACAGTGGCTGGCGATATGGTCCAACGCGGAAGTTGACGAGGACTCCTCAGGGCAGCGCGTTTTGATGGCTAGTTCACCGGATTTTCGAACATGGAGTAGCCCGAAGGTACTTGCACAACCGTCAAATTCGTGCGATGGAACGCCAAATGTTCTTACCGCGGCAGGTTTCCACGTCTACAATGACATGCTGGCCTGCTATTTCGCTGAATATGGCCCAACAAAACTGGGCACCAATTTATGGGCAGTTACATCGCATGATGGCGTCCAATTTAGCGATCGCGTTAGCATGGACATCCCAGTTTGCCCAAATTTCGGTCCGCAGCCAGCTCACAATAACCGGCTCATAATATGCGGGAACATGTCGTTTCCCTATACGGATGACCCGACGGGTTTATCAGGGTGGCAAATGTCTGGCATCTATCCCCCGGTCAAACTCACCTCGGATGATCCTGCGTCGTTTTGGGAGGTTTCCGAAAAGCAAGGGTGGCCTGCGGGCTTGTGCGAAGGTTCGTTTATCGTGGCACCAGGCGGACGGTTGATCACTCTGTTGCGCGCCGCCGGCGTTGGTCATGCGGGAAAGCTGTGGGTGACCACGAGCGAAAATAACGGAGAAACCTGGTCGCCTCCACAAGAGACCAGCTTCACGGATAATAACGCGAAGTTTCACCTGGGCCGCCTGCCAGATGGGAGGTACTATTATGTGGGTAACCCTACTAGTGGTTCCCGCTGCCCGCTTGTCCTCTCGCTTTCCGACAACGGGACTGAGTTTAATCGTCACTTCCTGCTAGGAACCACGCCTTATCCTATGAAACGCGACGGACTCTACAAAGAGGGTGAATACGGTTACCCGCAAACGGTAGTTTACAATGGCCACTTCCACTGCATCTGTTCGCGCCGTAAGGAGGGTGTTGAAGTTATTCGATTTAACCTTGACGACGTTAAATGACGGAGCAAGTTGTAAGTGTGGAAAGCCCATGGGCAGACGGACCCCCGCAAAACGGCTACCTAGCGGGCACTGTTGTACGAAATCTGTGCGACTTGCGCATATACGGTATTCTTAAAGCACGTAACAACTGCAAAAGGCACAGCAAAAACCATGACTGAACAACTATGGGCACCGTGGAGGCTACCCTATATTGTAGCTGCCGAGCGCCACGGTGGGTGTATTTTTTGTGACTTTCCTGCGGAGGATGCATCCGGCGACGAGCACAACCTGCTGCTTTACCGCGGTGAAACGGCATTC
>JAJZFK010000053.1 GCA_021805405.1 bacterium | reverse complement strand
GCGCGGGAACCACCATCTAAATCGCGCGCGCCTGCCAAATCTGCCAGGGAACGCTGCTGATGGGGATCGGTAAGGAGCTTGAAAGCCGGTAGTTCGCTCTTTAGAACCTTGAGGCAGAAGGCATGTAGAGTAGAAACTGTTACGAAGTTCATCTCCGTTGCAGCCAGCATTGCCGTGAGTCTGCTCTCCATTTCATGCGCAGCTTCGGTGGTGAATGTGGTCACCAGGAGCGGAGATCCTTCCGTAGCAAGCCTGGCAGCACGTAATGTAACCACTCTTGTTTTGCCACTGCCCGGCCCGGCAAAAACTGCACAAGGACCCTGTTCATGCAGTACTGCGGCACGTTGAACATCGTTTAGCCCGCTTAGAAAGCGCGAGTTTAACCCAGCCAATCACGATCCCTCAATGCTTTATCGCAATCTGTGCGATCTCACAATCGGTGGTGCTGCTGCTGTGAAACAACGTTAGGCTAGGAGCGACATCGGCGTGAATCGTTGCAGATGAATTGCCGCAAACCGCAAGGAGATTATCTGGCGTTGGATATTTGTAGGTAACAATGGCCAATTTCAGTGTCCTGCCGGGGGAGCAGATTTGCGTTTGCCGTGGGCTTCGCTAGAGCGTGTGCCTGCCGAGGGCTGTTCGCTTCCTGAGGGAGTGGTGTCCTGGTTTAGCACCGAATCTGGTATTAGCAGTGTTGTTGCCTTGCCAGCAAATGTTTCGTCGTTTGTGCGGGTGCTGATGATAAGTGGATCGTCTGTTGTTAGCACCTCACCCTGACTATCATGGTAGCGTACAGGCGGAAACAGCGTAAGCGTCTGTTCATTGTCATCGTAAACCGCATGATCTGCTGTCGCGTTTCTTGCTATTTTTTTACCCTTTTTATCCACATAGTTCTGCTGGAAAATAAGGTGCCCGGTAAGCTGTGCGATATGTGTGATGGAGCTGTAGACAACTTTGTCGCAGTGAACGATGATGCTGTGGCTACGGGCTTCCTGCTCGTTGTTAGCACCTTGTGTGTCTGCTGAAGCGGTAGTAGAAGCTGGAGTGGGAGTGGAAGTTGCCGATTTTCTCGGCTTTATGGTGAGTACTACCGCACCCTCAAAGACTCTTTGATGGGATTTACGGTTTACCTGTGCGCTGGAACATGTAGCGACATAGTCGTTACTATCATAAACGAGATGCCCTTTCGCAGTGAGCAGTTGTTCATGACTGTTCCACACCGCGTAATCACCTTTCGCTGTTTCATCCTTGTGCACGTAAGTGAAGTTGTACCCACGGTAAACGCCGTTGCTCTGGTTTCCCGAGAGAGGATTAAAGGTTACCACAGCGTATCCTGCAATGGGTGCCGAGTTGCCTGGCGTATGCGCTGAAGCAGACGGGAGCGTATTCTTATCTTTGGTGTGCGGGGTCGACAGGGAGTTGTTGCCCATGTCCAGCGTGGCAGTGCTGGCAGTAATGGTGTGTGCTTTCGCATCTAGCGAGACGTTAGTCGCAGTTATGGCATCGCCATCGACGGTCCCTGTAACGGTATACGGGCAGCGCACAGTATTGTACTTTAATGACCAGAAAGCCGCTGTGCTATAAAAGACACTCAATTTGCCTCTACCTGAATTTACACGTATGGTGACCCCATCTGTTGCTTCGGCGCTCTGTTGTTCTGGATGGTAGTCAAGCGTGGTAGCATGTACGCTAGTTCCCCCCTGCGATATGGAAGCACCTTGGCGGCACATTACCTCCTGCCGCTGCTTGCCAGTTTGTCGGCTTATATATTGAATGAGGGTTAGCTGAGGTGCCTGAATGTTTTCACACTGCGCAGTATTAAGGTTGACACCGTTACTCAGTGTGAAATTCCATTGTGCTAACCCATAGGTCTGAATTTGCGTAGCTAATGGTCCGGAGGCTCCAACAGAATATGAACCTGAGCCCGCAGTAAATGTCATTACGGGTGTTTCGGTAGCATCATTGACCTTGCTAGAGGTTGTGGGCGCATAGACTGTGGCATTATGAATATTGGTAAGTACTGCGTTAGCGATCATGTGTGTTACTCCAGATGCAGGGCGTTTTGCCGCAACGAGATCGGCAGTTAGTTTCCACTGCAGACGGCCGTTAACTACATGTCGGAATTGGCTGTTGTGGAGGGTTATAACCTGACTTTCGCCCCCACCCGTTGCACCGATGGATATGGATAGCGGAGGTGACGCCCAACGGTAGAGTGCAGCTATGCCCATGCACGCTAAAATAGCGGTCGCCCATGGCAGAAATTTACGGCTGCTGCGGCCGGGTCTCATAATACTGCTGTCGGCTGGCATTCTCAATGTCCTCAGTTAATTATATCACACGCAGCTAACCTAAATTCGGCATCAAGGTGTGCCAATAATCTCGATGCAATATATTGTAAAACGGTTGCATTGAATGCCAGTTGTACCCGTCGCAAAGACTCCGGCGCTTAGCACTACGATTTGCATGTTGGGTGGTGCTAACCTTCGATTTGTTGACGAGAAGAGGATGATAGCAGCTAATGTTTGAATTACCAGTTCAGGGCGACTGCGATGACTCCAATCGCGTGACCAAAAAAGTTGCAACCGCCGCTGAGGAGTTGATGGCCCACAGCCAATTACTCGCTCTCGCCGCCGCGGTTACGCGTGATGGTATTCTCATAACCGATGCCAACGAACGGGTCGTATTGATGAATGCGGCTGCTGAACGGCTGTGTGGCTATACCTTTGAGGAGATAGTTGGGCAGAAGCCTGCGAGGTATTTTCAGGGGCCAGGTACAGATCCTGCCACCCGTAATAAGTTAAGGGAATTCATTGATCATAGGGAGCCGATATCAACCGAGATAATTAACTATCATCGAAATGGCACCGCATACTGGCTACAGTTAAATATTACGCCAGTAAAAAACGACGCTGGTAAAGTCACCCATTTTATTGCGGTACAAACCGATGTAACGGACAGGAAAAATGCAGAACAAGCGCTTAAAAGCCAGAGTGAATTTCTTGAAAAGGTGTCGTTTACGATGCCAGTTCAGATCTTTGTGTATGACCTTCTAGAAAAGCGAAATATATTTTTTAACCGCAACAAGGCATCAGTCTTTGGATACTCTGCCGATGAGATTTCCGCAATGGGTGCCAACTTTTTGGATACGCTGATACATCCTGATGACGTAATTCGATATAGGGCCCACCTTGAAGGGCTCGCTCAACAGCCAGAAGGGGTCGTCTCCAATATAGAAATACGCGGGCGACACGTGAACGGGGACTGGATTACGGTGCATTGCCGAAACACAGTGTTTACACGACGGGAAGATGGGTGCGTGTCACAAGTGCTAGGAACTATTCAGGACGTTACGGAACTAGTAATGTCGCGACGAAGGCTGCTTGATCTTAACACTCAGCTTGAACAGACAAATAACATACTTGCCGACCTTTCCATACAACTGAGCGATCGGGCAGAGGCCGCAGAGGTTCAGGCTCAGGAGCTTGCCGCAAGTCGCGCTGAACTCTACCGCACGAACCAGCGCCTGGAACTTCTAGCCTCCACAGACGGCCTTACTGGTCTGAACAACCACCGGACGTTTCAGGAGGTGCTGCATCGCGCTTACAGTGCCTCAATTGCAAACAGACACTCGTTGTCACTACTAATCATGGATGTGGACTCCTTCAAAAGCTATAACGACAGATTTGGACACCCGGCAGGCGACGATGTCCTCCGTAGAATCGCCTCTATGCTGCCGCTGTGCGTACGTAACACAGATACCTGTGCCAGGTACGGCGGTGAAGAGTTTGCTGTGATTTTGCCGGAAGCCTCCGTTGATGATGCACGAGTTATCGCGGAGCGAATTCGAACTACTATTGCCGGTGCCGACTGGAAGCTTGCCAATGTAACCATCAGCATTGGTGTAGCCCAGGTCGCTGAGGAGGTTTCCTCACCATCTCAACTGGTTACTGCGGCGGATCAGGCTCTCTATCACGCAAAGCAGAGCGGCCGCAATAGAGTTGCCATATTTGGAGATATAACCAGCGAAGAACTGCAGGCAACCAGAGTAAACGCCTCGATTGAGGCAGCCTATTCAGAATGTCTGCATGAAATTGTACTGCAGCAGGAATCGGATTTGATGGAGCGAATGGGTGAGAGTGATAATAGCCTTGTAGAGACATATGACGCTACGATCACAGCATGGGCGGGTGTACTGGAACTTCGTGACAGGGAGACTGAGGGACACAGCCAGCGTGTAACAAATCTAACCGTTCAGCTTGCCAGGTTTGTTGGTATGAATGAGGAGGAAGTACTATTCATAAAATGGGGAGCGCTGTTGCACGACATTGGAAAGCTGGGAATACCGGATGCAATTTTGCACAAGCCGGGCGATTTAACTCCTGAAGAGTTCGCAACAATGCGTAAACACCCGGTGTTGGCCTACGAAATGCTTCGGCATATTGAATTCATCAAGCCAGCAATCGACATACCGTATTCGCATCACGAAAGGTGGGATGGAAGTGGCTATCCACAGGGATTGCAAGGCGAAGCGATACCCGTGGCGGCCAGGCTGTTTGCCGTGGTGGACGTTTGGGACGCACTGCGGTCCGACCGGCCCTACAGGAAGTCGTGGGGTGTGGAGCAGGTACTAGATTACCTGCGCGCGAATTCTGGTTCCCATTTTGATCCGCGCGCGGTCTCTGCATTTATTGCGATGATCGAAACAGAGTCTCGAATCAATGCCGCGGCGTAAGCAGGCTTAATCTCACCATATTTAGCGCCGTTTGCACACTACGCGTGCGTACTATGTTGCGCGCACCCAGCATATGCGTGCGCTCGACCTTGCAGCCTTTGGAATCCGCCAAGGCAATATACACGAGCCCAACAGGCTTTTCCTCGGTACCGCCATCTGGCCCTGCTATTCCGGTGATGCCAATGCCAAAAGTGGTGGAAAAGCGTTTGCGCACACCCAAAGCCAGATCGGTTGCGACCTCGTGGCTTACAGCTCCATGCTTATCTAGCGTTGCCTGGCTTACTCCTGCAAGGTCAACTTTTGCGTTATTGCTGTAGCAGACTAACCCACCCGGGAATGCTCGTGAGCTACCCGGAATGTCAGTTATGCGCTGGGCAAGCATCCCCCCTGTGCAGCTTTCTGCAACAGAAATGGTGCTGCCATTATTGAGAAGTAGCGAAACTACTGCCTGCTCAAGGGTTTGATTGTCCTCGCCATAAATAAGGCGACCCAAACGGCTACGGACTAATGCTGCGCGTTCTTCAACCAGCTGCTCTGCCTGTTCTGCAGTATCGTGGCGCGCCGTTACGCGTAGGTGCACTTCACCTACCTTGGCGTACGGGGCTACGGTTGGATTATCGTCTAACATGAGATCTTTCACGATCTGCTCAACACTGCTTTCACCCATGCCTATCACGCGGAGTACCCGTGAACGGATTGTCCCTTTGTTACCGGTTTTGGAGAGAAGATATGGACTTACGAAGTCGTCCACCATGGGAATGAACTCATTGGGGGGGCCAGGTAGACAGATAGCAATTTTACCGTCTTTTTCGAACAGCAAACCCGGCGCAGTTCCGTTAGGATTATCTATAGGTTTACCGTGAACGGGAACCATCGCCTGACGCAGGTTACTCTCTGTCATTTCAATACCGCGATCGGCAAAAAACTTGGTAAGCTTCGCTGCAATGTCACCATTTTGCACGAGCTTGTCGTTTAAAGCAGCCGCAACTCCGTCACGGGTGATGTCATCCATCGTTGGCCCAAGCCCACCAATGGTAATTACAATGTCGTTATCGCCAAATGCTGCGGAGAGCGTAGCTATCAGGCGGTCCATGTTGTCGCCAACAGTCGACCTTCGGTATACGGATACTCCAGCAGCCGACAGCGCCTTAGCAATGTACGCGGCATTTGTGTCGACGATTTGGCCGAGCAACAGCTCAGTGCCTACAGATACAACTTCAGCACGCAATGTAGCAAACTCCTTCCGTCGGCGCCCGTCACGAGGACGCATCTCACAATTCGATTATAACCTTGAGGGACAGCGAATTCTAATCCACGGTAGCGCTAATCATCTCGATAATTGAATGGGCAACAAGCAGTTCCCTAAACGAGGCTATACCTTTGGGCGCAGCAAGGCGCATGCAGAACCCCGAAAATAACTATACCGCATTATAATCGAAGTGGGGTTCTTAAATTAGGTGCGTCTGGTAAACCTCCACCTGGTGTAGTGAAAATAATTTAAACGCCACTATACTTGTTCCTGGTTAGTACCGTGTAGTAATTCGAAGTACCTGTTGAAACTGCAGCTTACCTCCATATCTCTCTACGTGGTGAGTTATACCGCCGGCAGCGACTGGCATAAAGTTGGCAGGGTTGGTAAGTGTTTCGTCCCACGCGAGAAACGATGTCCACTCAAGATAGCACGCCAACACTTGCCTGCACCGTTCAAAGAGTCTATATTCGACGCTATGTTCGCCGTTACTTCTCCGATTCCTTCTTTTCGGTCGTTCGCTTGCCATTTGTGTGCGTGCTCGGTAGGTTTTCCTGAATACACTTTAAGTAAATTATCGACTTTTTGGCGAACAACTTGTCACACATCTGCGTCTATTCCGTATGTACGCTCAGGATAGTGTGGGTTGAAACTCCAGAGGGTACAGGGAGGCGACCGGTGAACCAACTTGATGTAAGACCAAAGACTGCAGAAACCGGCATTTGCGCGGCTGGTGGTGCGCCAGAGTTAATGAGTGCTGCCGAAATAGTACTGTCTCAATTTGGAGCCCGTACGGTTACACATCTTTCAACCCCGAGAACGATGCCAGATGGCAAAATAATCCCGGCGCGAATGAGTGCAAACGATGCCTACTCTGTGTTAGAGGAGGCTTGTGTCAAGATGGCGCGCGTTGCAATCCGCAATTATTCTACACGTGCGTCGCTTCAGACCGTGCCGTTTGTGAATGCCCTCGGCGATATTTTCCCGGATCCTGTTGCGTATCTGGCGCGAGCCATACGCTCCGTGCTAAGTGATGAGGGCAGGGCGGCTCGACACGAGGTGTCGACTGTTTCCCTGGATCAGCCACTTGGCACATTGGGTGACAACGCCATTTGCCTGAGAGACACTCTGGCAGACCCTTCGAGCGAGAGTCGTCCCGAAGTTGCCCTGATCGATCAGGACGAGAAGGCGGAATTCCGAGCTGCCCTATCAAAGGCGATGGAGCAGCTCTCGCCCAGCTATTACGAAGCGCTACAAGCAGATTTAGAGAGAGAGCGACGTCGGGAATTAGGCGAGGCGGTCGCACCAGAGACAGACAGGGAGCGACAAAACGTTTGCCGCGCCCGTGCCGCCCTTGCGCGACTAATCTCCCGCCAGTGCGGTGGCGATAATATTTACAGCCAGATCATAACACAGCCACGACAGAGCCATGCCACAGGAACTGTCCGAAAGAACGCCGGGTGGAATGTGGAACGGCAGAACCGCCTGTTTCAACGGCTCTTGCATTACACCTGGCAGCAGCGGGCAGCGGGCAGCACTGGCGATACACCAGACGTGGAAGAGGCTATCGTGAATGAGGTGAACGTACCCCGTTCGCAAGAGCCGCCGACTGCAGAAATGCGCCGGATGATGCGCGTTATGGATACCTACACGCTGCACGATAATCCCGTGGCAGGTGATGATTTTGCTCAGCACCTATACGAAAGTGCTCGGTGCGAGCGTAGGGCGGGCAATCTTGCGAAGGCTATTCAACTGTATCGTGAGGCGTTCGACGCCCAGCCAGGGTTCTATGCTGCACTTAACGAAGCGGGTGTGCTGCTCATGCAGCTTGGCAGGTTAAGAGAAGCGCTGGAACAGTTCCTGGCAATAATTGACCGGCCAGATGGAGGCACGGAACGATTTATCGCTGCCACGAATGCCGCGGATATCTATTTAACGTGGTATGATTCAGGTAGAAATCGCGATCGAAATATAGAGCGTGCAACTCTCTATGCTCGAATGGCGATGCAGCGACCGTCTCCCATGCGGGCGAGTAACCTGATTTTGGCCTACGTGAAGGACAGGTATTTTATAGAGGCCCGTGAGGTACTGGAATCCGTAATATCACGGAATAGTACCCAGTGCCCCGCCCAGAAGCTATTGCAAACGCTAGCACAGATTCGCGACAGCGACCTCATTGCCTGGTGGAATTGGCTTGAGGAAGAGTTAGGAAAGGAACAATCACTGTGAAAACACTCCCCCTGAAGTCTTTCATAGCAGCCGGAATTGTTTTGGCTAGTCTTATGCTGGCTCAACATGCAGTTGTCCCTGTAAGCGGAACTCAATTACAGCATGGATACGCGCATGCTCGGTTAGCCGATGGGGTTGAAACGCACGGCAAGAATTCACCCAAGCCTGCGTAGTCATCCACAAAGTCAAGTACGTTTCGACCGTAAAGGTAACGGCTAGCCAAATGGTTAGCCGTTAATCCTGCTTTGTAGCTTATAATGTTTCCTCAAGATTGTCACGCTTGTAGGCAGCATCCAGAAGTTCTACAGGATGACAAATCCTGACTTTCAAACCTTGTTCCTCCAAGCCCTGCTCGATCCATGCAAGGCAGCCCGGATTACCAGTTACAATCGTGTTAGCGCCAGTTTCTTGTATGTGTGCTATCTTTCGTTTTAGCAATTGTGCCGCCAACACTGGTTCGGTGATGTTGTAGGTTCCGGCACTTCCGCAGCACGTATCGGCTTCATCCATTTCTACTAGCGTTAGGCCAGGTATGCGCTGCAGCAATGTTCGTGGCTGCTCACGAATTCGCTGACCGTGCGCAAGGTGACACGCATCATGGTAGGAGACGGTCATATTTACCTCGCCACTCATTGCTGCAGGGCCAATCTCCTCCAGCCATTCGCAGATGTCGCGTATCTTAGAGCTTAGCAGGCGGGCTCGACCGCTGTAGATGTTGTCATCTTTTAGGAGCTCGCCATATTCGCGCAAAGTGGAACCACACCCCGCGGAGTTTATTACAATCGCATCGATTTCGTTAAAATAGGGCGAGAAGCTATCAATGAGTGCTCGCATGCGCTGTAGTGCATCTTCGTGCAGCCCAGCGTGTACATGCAGCGCGCCACAACACTGGGCGTTCCTGGGAGCAATGACATCGCACCCGTTTGCTTGCAGAACTCGAATCGTTGCCCTGTTAGTGTCGGTGAAAAGGACGCGCATGACGCAGCCTTCCAGTATCGCTACCGTGAATCGCTTGGGCCCGGTAGCCGGTGATCGCTCTGGAGGGCTCGCTGTGCCGCTTTGATTATGGGCTACCGGCAACCGTGGGGCAGGCGCTGACGTTCCCGATAGCAGGCGCGCTGCTAGAGCGGGCATCCTGCCGCCGGTTAGGCCACCCATCCATTTACCAGCCCGTAACGACGCGGAAAGCAGGCCTGGAGACGTCAGCACGTTGAGAAGCTGTTTGCGGGCAAACGCCTCGAGTGGCGGGCGAATTTTGGCACGTTCCATCTCGGTTCGTGCCATCTCCAGAATGGTGCCGTACTCTACACCACTTGGACAAGCTGTTTCGCAGGCGCGGCAGCCGAGACAGCTGTCTAATGCGTGCTGCACATTGTGATCAAGAGAGATGGTTCCTTCGCGCCAGCTCTTTACCAGGTAAATGCGACCACGGGGGCTTAACGTTTCCTGGCCGGTGAGGCGAAAAGTTGGGCAGGCATCCAGACAAAACCCGCACCGTATGCAACGTTCAGTTTTGCTCGCTAAATCTGCCAGCAAGCCGACGGCTTCTGTACTCATGCTCTCTCCTGCAAGTTGGTTACTAACTGCTGGCTCATTATACATTGGGTGAGGCTCTACTTGCCCACACAAAAGTCCCTGAATATACGATGAACAAGTTCGTCGGGGGCGCCCTCACCCGTTATTTCCGAGAGCGCGTTAAGTGCGCCCTTTAAATCAATTGTGATGAAGTCCGATGGCATACCGTTTTCCGCAGCTTCCAGAGCATGGTATAGACCTGAAAGCGCTGCATTAATCGCCACTTGGTGGCGTAGGCTGGTTACTACAACGCTTTCCGGTTCTTGCACGGCATCGACAGGGGCTATCGCGCTCCTTAGCGCGAGGATGCCTTCACCCGTTAGGGCTGATACCACCAGGGCCGGTGCATCGAGTTGCAATAGCGCCCTCAGTTCAGAAGCAACGTCTATGGCGGATCGCGGTTGCGAAAGGTCGCAACGATTAACAACGGCGACTACACGGCAGCCTGCCTCACGGGCTGCCTGCAGCGCTTGCTGGTCCTCTGTGCATATTCCGCTAACTGCATCGGCCACAGCTATAATCACGTCGGCCTGTGTAGCTGCGCCTTCGGCTCTTTCAACGCCCTGCTTTTCTACAAAATCGTCGGTTGCCCGCAGACCGGCTGTATCCACCAGGGTAACTGCAACACCATTTATGTTTGCCGCTTCCTGGAGTATATCGCGTGTTGTACCCGCTGTGTCACTCACAATCGCGCGATCATACCCTAGCAGCCTGTTAAGCAGGGATGATTTGCCTACGTTGGGTTTGCCAACGATAACCACCTGAAGGCCCTCACGAATAAGCCTACCCTGCTGCGCGCTGTTTAGCAGGCCTTGTAGCTGGTAAATGATGCCGTTCATCTGCAATGCAATGGCGGAAACGTCTAGTTCAGGTACCTCATCGCTATAGTCGATGGTGACCTCAATCGCGGCTAGCACTCCAAGTAGTTCACTTCGCAGCTGTGAGCATCGGTTAGATAGTCCACCATTCAGCTGCCGCCGCGCAGAACGTAC
>JAJZFK010000465.1 GCA_021805405.1 bacterium | reverse complement strand
TTTGCTTTAAGAGCGTATCATTATTAAATCTCGATTGTTAACCGTAGGACTGCGACTGAGGTAACAAATTCACTGTCTATGAAGTCTTATTTTGGTACCCTCTTGGTACCAAATTCCACCTGCGGTTCTGCAGGACAACCACGGCAATTACGCAACGGGCGGTGAAAATGTTGCATATTTGTCGAACATGGTACCAAATTGACGCAATTACATTTTGGTACCATGCCACCTGCTACAAATTGCATACCAGTCACTCCTTGCACGCAATTGCTACAGACAACACAATCATGTGTCAACATTTGCAATTCGCACTAAACGTTCGTTCATCGATAACGGTGATGTTGAAAATATTTTGAAATTTTCTTACAGATCGTTACAAATTGAGCCAATATTGCATTGACATCAGCGCAAAAGTGAATTATAATTCCTTGTGCCAATACTTAAAATCACCGTAGCACATTATCGCAACACGAATGCGGTACTCTCTAGCACGTTCGCCCGCCCTCTGTTACGAACTTCAACACGTGGGAGTTGTTAAGCCCGATGAAGAAGCCTATAAGCACACCAGTCGCCGTTGCCATCGCAGTCGTGGCGCTAATACTCATAGCGGCATATGGGTATCACTTTGTATCTGGTGGCCAATCGCTTGCCCCGGATGCTCAGAAGCAGATGCAAGCAATGCAAAAAATGCGAGGAGGCGGGGGTACACCCACAAGTGGTGCACCTCCTAGCTCGGCGCCTGCACCTAGTTCTACCGGTAACTAAAAGCGATACTGCACTTACTTTTACCGGTCCAATTGTGCGTCTGAAGTCAGAGGAGGCATCAATCTCCGCTGACATTCGTTTGAGTATCTTATAAGAAAGGGTTAATATGAGAGTTCATTCTAAGGGTTTCACGTTAATCGAGCTGCTCGTGGTCATTGCTATTATTGCTATTCTCGCGGCCATTCTCTTCCCGGTTTTCGCACAGGCTCGGTTAAAGGCGCGGCAGGCGGCTTGTATCAGCAACCTAAACCAACTTGGCACGGCTTCGCTGATGTACGTTCAGGACTACGATGAGCAGTATCCTGACGGTGATAACTGGGATTCCCCACTTATCGGTCAGCCAGATCCCATAAAGAAGGCAATAGATCCTAATGCTGCGTGCGGCTGGGAGTCGCAGGTCTATCCGTATATCAAGGAAGTAGGTGTTTACTACTGCCCGAACGACGGTACATCCTGGAGAAATGGCAACTACGTTAGCTATGGATCCATGTTCGACTCCTGGTATGACCACGATTACTGGGACAAGCAGACCTTGGTTGATCAGAGCTGGAACTCCCACACTGACGCATCCTTTGGTTCGGATGTCAACGTATGGCAGGGTAAGCCCCACTTCTGTGGTGCAGCGGTACGCGATGGCGTTTCTGATGCGGCGATTCAAACTCCAGCCGAAAAGCCAATGATCTACGATGAACTGGGTTTTGATACGCAGAACGGCACCATTGGGTTTACCACCAATGGCGGCGGTCGCGACTGGGTATTTGCCGACGGGCATACCAAGTTTGCTCCACTTGCTCAGGTAGCTCCCAACGCTATCTTCAACAATAACGTGAATGTTTCTACCGGTGCAAACGCTCCTCTACATGGCCCTTCAGCCACCTGGAACAGCTAATTTACCCGGTTGATTCTCTTGTGGAAGGTGCTGCGCTCCGCGGCACCTTCTCTCTTTAATGGCTTACTACAATTGGTGCTATAACGCCATTCAAATGGTAGCAATTGCCCAACAAAACCTCAAAATCACAGGATGCTGGGTCATTGTGTTGATTTTTTGCGACCACATTACGTAATGATAACGTGGTAAATTCTGGTTTCCTATACCAAGAAGCGGCAGGGTTGGAGATTAGCAATGACGTCTGGTACAGCACAGCGCTCTAAAATGACGCACGGTGCTGCTAAGCTTAGGGTTGCGTTCATTATTACTGTGTTGGTAGCAGGCATTGGTGCGCTCGCTTACCTTGTATGGTACTCCTATCAGATGTACCGTCCGGGGATGCGTTACTACCTCAAGGGCCTATCAGCTATGAATAGGCACCAACCTATCCAGGCGCGCAACGATTGGCAGGCCGGTATAAAGGCAGATCCAAAATTCTGGAGAAATTATGCGAGGCTCGGAGAGTTTTATGCTGCTGCGCTGCAATATCATGTTGCCGGCAAGTATCTACTGCAAGCCACCGCATTCAATCCAAACGATGGCAACCTTCAGTTGGAATTTTCAAAGGTGGCTCATAAGGCGGGGAGACTTGACCTAAGCAACAAGGCAGGGTTGGCTGCGGTGCGACTTATGCCCAACAACTTCGTAGCACTTGGCGATTACGGGCTGCAACTTGTGGAGGCACACCACCGCTTGGCCGCAATTCGCTATCTAAAGAGGGCTGCCGCCATCAAAATTGATCCAGAGTATTACATTCCTATGGTCTCTGCCGAGATGGACAATGGTGAAATGAACCAGGCAGAGACAGACCTGAACGCCTACCTGACGAAGTACCCCAACGACTACAAGGCATTAATACTTATGGCGAATGTTTACCGCCAGAAGCCCCATACCCCAGACAACATGAATACCTTGTTAAAATACGCACTGCATGCCGGTCGCATTAATCCCTATGTAGTCAACCCTTACATACTTATAGGTCAGGTTTTGGTTGTAGCAAATCAACCTAAAAGGGCACTAAGTTTCTTTATTGGTGGTTTGCGCATTGAACCAAATAACGATACCATTCTGAATGGACTAATGCAATGCTATTCAATGTTGGGCAACAGTAAAGCCCGCAACTTAGTTCTAGCTCACTACCAGCAAGTACTTCAGTGGAAGAACACAGCCGATCACCTTGCGGATCGCATGCCTTATGACCCTAAAAACCTTGCGGCTATATTAAAACTTGCCAATCTTGAAGAGTTATTGGGCCACAACCAGAAGGCGCTTACGTACTATAAACTCGCAGTCATAGCAGCTCCCACGAATAGTGCTGTCCGTAAGAAGCTAGTTGCATTTTGCGGTAGACATGCACTACCCAAACTTGCAGCAGAACTCGAAAACCCAAATTTTATGCCTTACATAGAGCCACAATAATGATTTCACGAAGAAACCTGCTTCTCGCTGCTGCCGGGAGTGCGTTGACTGCCAGCGGTTGCAGAAATCGGAATACTGCGCTAACTGCGAAACAAAAGGCATTTCCCGTAATCACAGTTTATACGCCCGAGCAGATTGCGAATAGCAAACAGATAACGCAACACCCAATTCAGTTCCACGACGTAACTACAACTGCGGGTATCAACTGGAACTTCAACAACGGCGCAACTGGGCATCACTATTTTATAGAGACCACTGGCGGCGGCGTCGCGTTGTTTGACTACAATAATGATGGACTGCTGGATATCTTTGTGGTGCAAGGCGGTCCAATTCCTGGAAATCCAAATACTCAACCTTTCCCAAAAACCAACGCCCTCTACCGAAATAACGGCGATGGAACATACACAGATGTTACTAAGGGATCTGGACTAGATGCCTATACGGGTTACGGTATGGGTGTATCAGTAGCAGATTATGATAACGATGGCTGGCCCGACGTCTATATAACTGCATACGGCGGCAATCACCTGTTTAAGAACAACCGTAATGGCACGTTTACCGAGGTAACCCACGTCGCTGGAGTTGGCGATACGGAAGGCAAAATACTGCCCTGGCCGCTTAGCAGCGCTTGGGGTGACTTCGATAATGATGGACACCTCGACCTCTTCATTTGTCACTACGCTGCGTGGTCCATTCCGCTAGATAAACCGTGCCTCCTGGAGGGTCAACTCTCATACTGCCGACCACAGGTGTACCAGTCGTCCATCTCGCGCCTGTACCACAATAACGGTGATGGCACCTTTACCGACATAACTGAGAAGTCTGGAATCAATGCGGTACCAGGCAAGGGTATGGGAGCCGTGTGGATGGACTATGATGACGACGGATGGATCGACCTGTTCGTCACTAACGATACAATGCCCAATACGCTTTGGCACAACAACCGAAACGGCACGTTTACTAATATGGCCATGCAGAGTGGCGTAGCTGTTGGCCCAGATGGCAGCCCGATGTCTGGAATGGGAATTGCACCAGGTGACTTCTTCCATAACGGTGAAGACAGTCTGCTGGTTGTAAATTTCTCTGGCGAAACAAAATCCGTATTTAAAAACATTGGTCACGGCATTTTTCAGGAAGACTCATACCAATCGGACATGGCTAGCTCTAATCTTCAGTTCCTGGGATTTGGACTGGAGTCTATAGACTATGACCTGGATGGTAACCTGGATGTAGTGGTTGGAAATGGCCACGTTCTCGACCATATCGAGGTGCTAGGTGAAGGATCAACCTATGCTCAGAGCCAACAACTCTTTCACAACAACGGTCGAGGCAAGTTTTTTGAGGATATACATTCACTGGGCGATCTTGCAAAACCCCGCGTTACACGCGGATTAGCAGTTGGAGACATAGATAACGATGGCGACCAGGATGTCGTTATGGTGGCCCAAAACGGGCCGTTGCAGGTTTTTCGAAACGATGGTGGGAACCTTAACAACTGGCTAACAATCCGGCTGGAAGGCGTGCAATCTAACCGCGATGCCATTGGCGCAAAGGTAAGTATTGATACCAGCCATGGTACACAAACAGCCCGTATTCACGGCGGGTCCAGCTATATCTCGCATTCCGACATACGTATAACTTTTGGGCTTAGCACTGTGACGCAGATTACCGGCATGGAGGTGCGATGGCCGCTAGGTCATACCCAGAAGTTTGGTGCACTAAAGGCGAACCAGTTCTACTACCTGCGCGAAGGTGATAGCCCGGTTCCTGATCCACGCATTAAACGCGCATGATGGGCAACCAACCTGCAGACAGAAAGATTGACTTTCACGGTGTAGTGTAATTCTGATGCCGCATAATCGCTATTTCTTAAAAGGGTCCGAGAGCTAGAAAACGCTAACCGGACCCTTTTGCGCTTATCACCAGTACGGTTATGGAAACTCCAGAATAAACCAGCAATGGTTAACGCATAGTTTGCACCTGTGCACTACCGTGCCATTTGCCCGGCAGTGACATTAGACGCACAAAGTCATACATAACGCCACCGCGCGGCATTGCCAAGGGTTTATAAGGAGATGCTGCCATCCTACGAAGCGCCAAACTCAGGGATATCGTATTCCAACCCTTGCGCAACAGGGCACCGCTAAACCTCACAAGCTTAAGGCGATACATCCCACCGGTTACCGCGTCCCGGTAAATGCAGGGATCCGTGTGCGGTAGTGAAACCAATGCTAACGGGTGGCCGTTTAGCGCTACGTTTAGGCCATGAGCCTGCGATGCTCCCGCTATTCCCAGGGCAAGCAGCGCAGTTCCTTGTATGCGACGCCGTAAAATGAACGTGATTTTCCACACAGGTCGGTGCCACGAGCCATCTGGGCGTTGCGCCACTACCTGGCAATAGTTCCAGTCCTTATTTGGGCGGCTCTTGCCGATTACATAGTTTACATCGTGTGGAAAATCTATGGGGTAGAGGTTCCACAGTCCAAACTGACGCCTGTCATGCCCGTGACGGAACTCTGCTGCCGATCGATCCGGTACGCCAATTTGCCATATTCGCGTACCGTTCGCTAATGCTGGCCATAGTGCAGGTGCCATCCTCGTCGTACTATTGGCAATGACCCTCACATTCCTCCGCTCGTACTGCGATGCTGTCCCGCCCTGATAGGCATAGAGGCTATAGTCGCCCGGAATCACATTCCGGAACGTGTAGCGTCCCTGCTGGTTCGTCGTGGCACTAAACATGTACCCCTTGCACTGTACCTGCCAATCGGGATGCGGCGCAGCGAGAACTACGTGCGCACCGGTCGCAAGCTCTCCGTTCGAATGTCGAAGTACTCCTGTTACACTTCCGCGCTCTTCAACATACAGGCTGTTCCGCATCCACGCATAGGGCCACTGCCTCACTTGCGCCCTGGCCTCACGGCGCGCAGCATGCCACATCACCTGAGGAGACGCACCGCTGTTTAAAAAGACGCAATAGGGGCCGTAAATCTTGGACCAATTGCCAACCGCGTGAATGGAGGTAAGGCTGCCGTCTAAAAAGTGACCGGACTGCAGCATGCGAAGGACGATTGTTGCATCCTGGTGCACAGTTAAGTCCTGCTTGGTAGGCCCCCCGTTAATAGATTCTGCACTTGGTGTAATCATCCAGAGACCCTGGCGCGATCCGGTTACACCATAGACGTGCAAGTTATTTTCATAGGCGGAGTTGTTGTACTTGGTACGAACCGACCCATCTGGAAACTGATACGTCGCGTTAGTAACCTCTTGCAAGTCAGTACCCGGTACCTGCAAATAAGTGCCCTGTTCCGTGCGAGTGACAAAGTAACTCGTGAATATGGATGGGCGAAGCTTAATAACATATCGACACTGCCCAATAACCCCCGCCGGTGACTGCGCAGCATGCCGCAGGGTAACAAACGTGTAGTAACAAGGTTCACCTCGCCTAATTACGTAATGAACTGAAGTCGTAAACGGAAATTCCGCACTAGCTGGCTCCGTACATGCTACCTCTACCAGCTGGGACGACTGTCGCACTACGCGGCAGAGCGCACCTCCCATGCCCCAGTATCCGCGACGCGGCATCTTGCTGCCGTGGCCATTAGCATCAAAATACATAACGAGGCGCTTGCTGGCATCAAGTATATCCCGGTGTCCAAACCGCTCCAGATTAACCACGTGTCCCGTCGATTTCTCGATCTGAAACGAAATCAGCCCGTTACTTAATAGCACCCTTGAGGCCGTTTGCGAAACAGTAATGGATAGATTACCCGACTGGGCGTAAGCGGATTGCAGCGAGGCGCTCACAAACATAATGCCTAGAAGTACAACAGTGAGAAAGAGTCGTTTCAACCTGATTCTCCTTTAAACATAAGGTACGCAATGGTGTGGTGCACTCCCGCTAGCAGACGGAGACGGATCACGATAATCTAACAAAACGGAAACGATCCTGCAGAGTGCGAGCGGCTATTCGGTTTGTAAGCAGATGTAACGGAATCTCCGCTATTTGCTGGATACATTCGCATACGCCAGCATCTTATCCAGACATTGCGTGATGCACCTAATAGAATACGGCAATTTTTTGATGAGCATGCATCATGTTGACCAAAAATCTTGCACAACTCGATAGCGGCTCGTTGGATTTGTTCCTTGTCTTTACCCCCTAGTTAAGCTCAATAGAGGCTAACACCAAGGTACACGTGATGCCTGGAAACTGGTTGCTCGATGCAGGGATTGCTGTTGACGCGGATATGACTGTATTTGTGGAGTCGAGATAGTACGGTGCCTCTATTGTGAGCTTGCCACCAAGTTTGCGGCTTGGACACAGAAGAAGTATACTAAGCTGCCTTAAGCTAAACCTATTAGGCAGTTTTAGGTACCGCGCGCAGGCTGCGGGAGCAGCAGGGCTGTGAAATCGTACATGGCTCCAGAGCTCATCACCGAGTTTGGTTTTCGTACCGCATATGAAGGCACTGCGAAATGTAGCGCGTATATCTTGGTGCTGCTCACGGGCGCGACCTACGACACGTGGCAGGTTATGGCTACTTCAAGAATGCCCTGCCAACTGCCTGGATCAACCTAACGGACAAAACCGTGAGCTCTTTCACGATTCTGGAAGTGGGGCTATCACTACGCGCCATAACCAACTCGTATGTTCTACCTGCCATTTTTGGGGCCCACTCAGCTAACCGCCTAGAGTCTGATCCTGTACTGCAAACCAACTTAAAGCGCTCTCAAAATGCCGCGGACAAAAATCCGGCCAATAGTCGTCTACCACAAAGAAATCAGCGTAAACCGATTGCACGGGTAGAAACCCACTTAACCTGCGACCGCCGCCCCAACGTACGATGAGGTCTAACCTGGAAACATCCTTGGATTTAATCTCACCAGTACGCAACCCACCAAGGTCCCATTCCCAGCCGTAGTTAACGAGCAGATTCACGCGGGGCCCTTCCCCGGTTCTCTGCAAATAGCTGCGCAATTCCGGCGGAAACTGGCGTGAGGCACCGTCGCCTACTGCAAGTAGTGCGGCACCACGAGCCGATAACCCTTGTGCAAAATCGACACAGGCTTGAGTAAATGCACACTTCTGAATTGTCGGCCGCTTGGTGTTGTCCTGTGTAAATCCATAGATGGAAATCTCTTCTATGCCCCGCTGCGCGCATAGTTCAAATAGCTGAAAACCTGCTTCAATTCCGCACGAATATCCCTCTTCCTTGTTAAGACCACGCTCTGCCGCCCACCGGCGGTTCCCGTCGGGAATAAATCCAATATGACGGGGAACTCTTCCTCTTTTCATTGCAGCTGCTCCCAACAAATCATCTACTTTTCCACCTGTCTCGGCCTGTTTGAGTAAAAAGTGCCGGTTTTTCTTATGTTTGCCAGGACTTTGCTATTTGCACAAGTTAACAAAACAAGTCGTTCATTCAAGGTCAGCCCGCCTGCCTTCAAAAACTGAATGCAGGAAATTCTTCAACGTCTACCATACGAAAGGAGAGGAGTTCATAACGGCATAAGGAGTCGTAGTGCGGGTAATTGAGTTGCGCGCAGATAATGAAATACTTAAAGGGTGTAATTCGCCAAATCAGTAATGCAACAGTTTAGTACCAAACAAAAAAAATTACCGGTACTGGTTCGACCAATACCGGCAACTTCATGCTATCAATAATCTTTGTAGTTGGTGTGCATACCAATCCAATGGATATGCTATTTGCGCCACGGAAGACTGGTGAATTCTATAGAATACCCATCAGGATCTGTAATAAATAGCTGCGGTGCGCCGTCTGGCCGCTCACCGTGGCTGACAATTGCCCCCCAACCACGGTCGTTGAGTTCGGCTTTTACTGCATAGGTATCCTCCACCAAAAGTGCGAAATGATGATGCCTGCGCGGCGCGTCAAGAAGCGTTTTATCCTCGATGAGGTGGAGTTCCTGCGCGCCAAATGCGAACCAGGCTCCAGGGAAGTTAAATTCTGGCCGCGGCAGAAGCGTAAGCCCAAGCACATCCCGGTAGAACCTCATAGACTCTTCAAGATCGCTCACATGAATTGCAACATGATTCAGCTCTTTCACTTCAATCGCCATGCATTTTTCCTTTATCGCCCGCTTTTGGGGCACAATTATGTAACACAGCCGTAACAATAAGTGACACATCGCCTTGGTCAGTTAGTTGCGTCGGTGGTCTATCCTGGTGGGTGTTTGCCCTATTGTACAGCCGGTAGTGATATCCTCGCTATACGGCTATATTGTGCAACGCCCATGCTGAATCCTGCCACGTCTTTTAAATCATTAGCTTGTTCCATTCCGGGCGACTTTGTCCCGGCTTATATCAAAAGGCAGAGCCCTACATATGCCAAACCAACAGAGTTTCAAGTGCCGCGTCTTGCGAGCCGTGGGTACCCGGGCAACGGCCGATACAGATTTTCTGGCGACCGAGGAGCCGTTAGAGATACGGCTCAGCTGGATAGAAGCAGGAAAACGCCGGCAGCAGACGATTGCGATTACAATGCGCAGCCCAGGTCACGACGAGGAATTAGCTGTAGGATTTCTCGCTGGGGAAGGGATTATCACTTGCTCCAATGAAATTCAGAGTGTGGAGGGAAATAATAATACTTCCAACACAGGTTCCGAAGCAAACTTGGTCACAGTTAACCTGGTAGATGGTGTGCGGCCCAATATTGAACGGCTTGAACGGCACTTTTACACATCCTCCAGTTGTGGCGTTTGTGGGAAAACATCTGTGAACGCCCTGGGCATGGCTGGCGCGGAAACACTACAGGCCGTGGAACTCCAGATTTCTGCGGCAACCGTGTACACACTACCGATAAGACTTAAAGAGCAGCAAGAAATATTTCAATCGACAGGGGGCCTTCACGCTGCCGCACTATATTCGCCCTTTAACGGCCAATTCATCGTGCGCGAAGACGTTGGTCGGCATAACGCTGTGGATAAACTGGTAGGTCATCAATTGCTCGGCGGAAACAGCGGCGACCATTCCTCAGTTCTAGTGTTGAGCGGGCGAGCCAGTTTTGAGCTGGTTCAAAAGGCCATCATGGCGCATCTGCCCATCATCGCTGCCGTCAGTGCGCCTTCCAGCCTGGCAGTAAAACTCGCTGTTGGGTACGGCGTTACCCTGTTAGGCTTCGTGCGAGGAGAGCGCTTCAACGTGTACTCGCATCCACACAGGATCGTTTTTGAAGGTTTATGTCAGGAGACAACATGAACGACCAACCGACGCCAAACAGTTTTGGCGCTAGCGATACCCCTTCCGATACGGCCTCTGCCCTATCTCCAGAAATTCAGGATGACACGAGAATTTCTGCACCAAAGAAGTATGCAGGCGGAATCCCAGCTGTTTTAGTAAGTACCCAGTTCTCGCTCACCGAGATGGGCGTGCGGCGAACCGCGGCAACGTGGTTGCACCTTAACCAAAAAGGCGGCTTCGATTGCCCGGGCTGTGCTTGGCCAGAGCCCGATCGCCACCGTTCACGATTTGAATTCTGTGAAAACGGGATTAAAGCCATATCCGAGGAGGCGACCCTTAAAAGGGTAACTACTGAATTCTTTGAACAATACTCCCTGGCAGAACTCTCGCAGCAGAGCGATTACTGGCTAGGCAAACAGGGCCGCCTCACCCACCCCATGTGGCGGGCACCTGGTAGCAGCCACTACCAGCCTATTGAGTGGAATGAC
>JAJZFK010000028.1 GCA_021805405.1 bacterium | reverse complement strand
GAGAGTTGGCAGTCCCGGCATATGCATGAGGCATATAAACGCGTCTGCTGCACGCACAACTTCACACATGCCAACGTCTGCCCTCATAGCGCTAACGTCATTCACCATCACGGCGCCCTGCTCCAGGGCGGCTTTCGCTGTAGCTGCCTTGTAGGTGTCTATCGATAGAGGAAGGCTTGGATAGCGCTTTGCTAATGCCTCAATTACCGGTAAAACCCTTCGCATCTCCTCTTCCTCATCTAGGGGTGCGCCAGAACGAAACGTTGAGGGCCGTGTGGATTCACCGCCGATGTCGACGATATCGACCCCCTCGGCAACAAATCGGGCAGCCTGTTTCAAGGCCGCACCTATCTCGAGAAATTCACCACCATCAGAAAATGAGTCAGGGGTGAGGTTCAGCACACCCATGATTATGGGCGTCTTTTTCGAAACAAACCGCGCAAGAAGCGCAGTCACGGCGCCGTGAGACAGCCTCTCGTTGATACGTCCCAATGTGTGTTTATGAGTCAAAGGTGTCACTCCATTCTCAAGGTGCAAGTAAACGCGGTACACTATTTTACCGTCAACAGAATTTTTGAGAGTACAGGGAGGGGTCGTGGAAAAGATTCGGTGTCCACATTGCAGCGCAATGAATCAGGATGTTAAAGAGAGTGACAAATGCTGGCAGTGCGGCAATCCGCTTGGAGCTAAGGAAGTTACACCAGCCGCAGAACCAAAACAGGCAGTGGTGCAGTTAGGCATTGAGGAACGCGTGGCTCTGCGCAAGGCCGAAAAGAAAAACGACGGTATAGCCGCAAGCTTCGCGATGGTGGCTGTAACGCTTCTGATTCTTACTATTATAGTTATTTTTATCATGCGTGGACACTGGTAGCAAACTGTTTTAAATACCGGGTTGTGCGACCGGATAAATTACGGCGATGAAGACACATTTCGTGTTGCGTTTCGGTGGGTACTGTGCTATTATAGACGTCGGCACTTCGATTTCTAGCGACATTCAAGATCCAGAGTCGCGCGGTGTACAGCCCTGTAAAAATGGCTGCTATTGAAGTCAGCGGTGATGAAATGTGGCTCTGTCTAGCAAGTAGTGTACTTCCCGACGAGCGCTCGCAGGAATCATGCAGAACATTATAAATATTCAACAGGAGAGAACGTAATGCCTTTCTCGGTAGTTAGCAAGAAATCAGGAACCAAGTACTTCCTGCACGCTATGCCTCGTACAACGAACACGGGCAAAACGGTAGTTCTCTATTACTTCAGCAAGAAGGAAGAGGGAGCAGTAGAAACTCAGCCGGAAGGTTACGTGGTCTCTGAGGCCGCAACAGGAATGCCGCTGCTTAAGCGAGCAAACTGAACATGCCTGCAACGAGCGGCGACCAGCATGGCATGACAGTTCACGGGTATTGCGTGCACTGCCGCACACAGCGCGTAATGGTTAACACCATACAGGTGTGTAATCGTAGGGGCCGGTATGATCTGAAAGGGAACTGTTCTGCATGCGGCAAGGGTATGTACCGGCTTGGTGGCTGGGACGCCGCGGTGCAGGCTGCAGAGCCTGAAAATGTTGCCTCGGCTAGTAATAACCGCATATAACAGACTGTGAAGGGGAAGAGTAAGCAGTAAATCAGCCGCAGCGAGGGAGAAAACGGTGAGAGTCTCCTGGCTTGATCTTGCTGAACGTCACCCTGGAGTTGAGCGCTGAACATCTTTATTGAAAATTATTGAAGCGCTCCGGGTAGGGCCCGTTACAGCTTTCTTGAGTGCCCGGCAATTTGGTCGGGAAAGAAGGTGGTACCGCGCGGTGTGCCCGCGTCCTTCTGCAATTTATTGCTGCAGGACGCGGGCATTTTTGTGCCTGCTCCTGCGAAAGGATAATTACATGACACAACACGAGATGCGCGAACCGCTTCTGGATAAAACCTATACACCAGGCAATATTGAGGAGCGCTGGTACCAGCGATGGAAGGATATGGGTCTGTTCCACATGGAACCCGAGGACGGACGACCCACCTACTGCATCACAATTCCCCCGCCAAATATTACTGGCAGCCTGCATATGGGGCACGCGCTAAACAACTCTATTCTGGATACCCTTACTCGCTGGCATAGAATGCGAGGGTTTACAACACTCTGTCTGCCGGGCACCGATCACGCAGGGATCGCCACTCAGAATATGGTTGAGAGGAGCCTGACAGCACAGAACACCGACCGGCATGCACTTGGCCGTGAGCAGTTCATTGAAAAGTGCTGGGAATGGCGCGAGCAGTACGGCAAGCGCATATACTACCAGGTTGAAAAACTTGGCTGCTCCTATGACTGGGACCGCGTACGGTTCACAATGGACGCGTCGTACGTTGAGGCAATCCATGAACAGTTTAAGAGCTGGTTTCATCGCGGGCTGATATACAGAGGTACGCGTGTGGTGAACTGGGACGTGAAATTCCAGTCCGCGATCTCTGATATTGAGGTGATTACCCAGGAGCGTCAGGGCAGCCTGTATCACTTCAGATACCCCCTCGCCGATGGCAGTGGTCATATTACCATTGCAACCACGAGACCTGAAACACTGCTTGGCGATTCTGCGGTCGCTGCAAATCCTGCCGATGAGCGGTACCAGGCGCTGTTTGGTGCAACACTTAACCTGCCACTAACCAAGCGTACCATATCCCTTATTGCGGATGATTATGCCAAGCCCGAATTCGGAAGCGGTGCCGTGAAGGTTACTCCCGCTCACGACCTGAACGACTTTGAATGCGGCCTGCGCCATGGGTTGCCACAAATTGTAGTGATAGGCAAAGATGGCCGAATGACAGAAGCTGCTGGACCGGATTTTGCTGGCCTCGACAGGTTTGAGGCGCGCAAAAAGGTTGTGATGGAGATGGAGAAGCTTGGGCTACTAGCGAAGATTGAAGACTATACCATTCAAACACCAGTCTCCGACCGTTCTGGTGAGGTAGTCGAGCCGCTGCTTTCAGAGCAGTGGTTTGTCGATATGAAACCACTGGCCAGGCCCGCGATTCAAGCGGTGGAGCAAGGGCTCATAACGTTTCATCCTGACAGATATCGCGGTATCTACCTTCATTGGATGAATAACATCCGCGACTGGTGTATAAGCCGGCAGCTTTGGTGGGGGCACCGAATTCCTGTATGGTGGACGGAGGCGCCCGGTGTTACCGTGGAGAGCGCCAGCGAGAAAGCGCCCCGAGCCTACGGGTCTAGAAGGTATGTGTTTGCGACGTCGCGTCAGGAGGCCGAAGCACTCCTGGGTACAACAGATTGCTGGCAGGATGAGGATGTGCTGGATACCTGGTTTTCAAGCGCACTCTGGCCGCATGCCACCTTGGGCTGGCCGCATAATACCCCGGATCTGCAAGCGTTTTATCCTACCAGTCTTCTGTCTACCGCACAAGAAATTCTTTACCTTTGGGTTGCACGCATGGTGATGACAGGGCTCGACTTTGTTCACCGCCCTGCGGTTGAAACGGGCTCTTACGACGGTTTAGTCCTGGAAGACACTACTCAGCGCTCAATCATTCCGTTTCGCGACGTGTACGTTCATGCTACGGTACTGGATGCAAAAGGGGAGCGCATGTCGAAGTCCAAGGGCAACGGCATCGACCCAATCGACCTGATAGAGCGTCATGGCGCTGATGCAACCCGCCTTTCTCTGCTTCAGCAGGCTGGTAAGAACCAGGATATTCGCTTCAGTGAGCAGCGAACGGATATCGCTGGTAATTTCTGCACAAAGTTGTGGAACGCTTCCCGGTTTGTTATGATGAACCTGTCGCCGGAAACTACAGGCGCCTTGCCCAACGCTTCGGTACTAAGCTCTGCGGATAGGTGGATACTGCACCGGCTCACCGAGACGATTTGCCAAGTGAATGCCTGCCTCGCCACTTATGACATGGACGATGCTGTGCGCAGTGCACAAACCTTCTTCTGGAACGACTATTGTGATTGGTATGTGGAAATCGCAAAGGTTGCATTGCGCAGTGAGGACACTGCAAGGCACGCGGATACGCGCAACATACTCTGCTATGTACTTGAGGCTACGCTGCGTCTTCTGCATCCTATGATCCCTTTTATTACTGAGGAGATCTGGCAAAACCTCCCTCAAAGTTCTAGTGGTGGTTCCATTTCTACCTGTGCCTATCCTGTGGCAGACGTTACATGGACCAACGAGGGAGCCGCAAACTCCATGGAGATCGTTATTGACGCTATCCGCGCCATTAGAAATTTACGGGCATCACTTTCTATAGCGCCATCGCTTCGGGTACAGGGTGTAGCGGTGGCCGAAAAAGGCCCTACTAGAGAAGCTCTAACGGAAGCTAGTGACCTGGTGCGCGAACTAGCACGCCTTTCTGCGTTTGCCGTTGGAGTTGCTGAGGCTGAGGGAAAGTGGGTGGCCGCACCCATCACCGGTGGAGAAGTGCTAATTGAGATAGGTGCTGCGCTCGATATTCCGCGCGAGCTCGAGCGCATCGATAAGGAGCTTGCTGCGGTAGTAAAACAGCTTAATAGAAGCCAGGGGATGTTAGCGAACGAGCAGTTTATGGGCCGAGCTTCTGCTGAGGTGGTAGCCAAAGAACGTGCTGCTTACGAGGAGTGGCAGGAGAAACATGACCGCCTTACCGAGCGTAGAAAGCTTCTGGCCGATGGCTGACACCCTGCGGTAGCTGCTGGGCCACATGCTGGTGCACATGTGCGGCCATGGGCTGCTCCCCGATGCTTCGAGCAGCCCATGGGTACAGCATGGAGTACCCGTGCTATAATATCCTTGATTTATTCGTTTGAGAATTTGAGCAGCGATTGTAAGGAGTTGGAGTCTTGATCATAATTTTGCAGTCCGAGGCGAAAGTTGCGGAGCGCGACAGCCTAATTGCAGACCTGAAGTCCCGTGGATACGGTGTGCATCTCTCCGAAGGCGTAGAGCGCACCATCATCGGCGTAATTGGCACGCCTGAACGCGACAAAGAGAATTTGGTAGAGCATTTTGAGGCTTTCCCATTTGTTGAGCGCGTAGTACCCATTCTTAAGCCTTACAAACTGGTTGGTAAGGCCTTTAAGCCTGCGGGTACCATAATTAACGTAGGTAATGTGCAGATCGGTGGTGGAACAGTCTGTGTTATGGCCGGACCATGCACGGTTGAGTCGCCCGAAATGTTGTTTGAAACTGCTCGATTCGTCAAGGCCGCAGGTGCGCATGTGCTTCGCGGTGGAGCATTTAAGCCATCAACATCGCCGTACTCGTTCCACGGCCTCGGCGAGGCGGGGCTAAAGCTGCTCGCGGAGGCACGAGAAGAGACTGGTCTGCCAATCATTACAGAAGTAATGGATACCCGCGACGTTGAATTAGTAGGCAAATATACCGACATTTTTCAGATTGGTACCCGTAACATGACGAACTTCTCGCTCCTGCGTGAGGTGGGTACTCAACGCAAGCCGGTGATGCTTAAGCGCGGTTGGGCGAGCACCATTGAAGAGTGGTTACAGGCTGCAGAGTACATTGCCAGCCAGGGCAACTATGAAATCATTTTATGTGAGCGGGGAATCCGCACATTCGAGAACTACACGCGTAATACCTTCGACATCAATGCCATCGCGGCTGTTCAGGAGTTGAGCCACCTTCCTGTTTTTGCTGACCCTAGCCATGCAACCGGTCGCCGCAGTCTTGTAACCGCGGTGAGTATGGGTGCTGTTGCTACAGGTGCCGATGGTGTCATTGTAGAAGTACATCCATCGCCGGAAACTGCGGTAAAAGACGGACCTCAGTCTCTCACGTTCCAGCAGTTTGAGCAGTTATTAGAGGCCATTAAACCGGTTGCCGAGGCTGTGGGACGCAAGGTTGCGCTAACCGCTGAGTAGTTGTGCAGTGATAAAAAACGAGCCGCTATTTACTAAAGTTGCCGTAATAGGTGTCGGTCTGCTGGGCGGGTCTCTCTGCTGTGATCTGGTGGCGCGTAATGTTGCCTTTCATGTGGCAGTTTGGGATCCGTCAAGCGCCGTGTTGAACAAGGCGCTCGAACGTGGAATGGCACATACTGCCTGCCAATCTGCCTGTGAGGCGGCCGAAGGGGCAGATGTTGTCGTTGTCGCTTCGCCACCACAGCATATACCCGATGTGCTAAACGAGCTTGTAGCAACTGCAAAGCAACCAGGGCTTATTACCGATCTTGGAAGTGTGAAGAGCCCGGTTTGTACTGTGGGTGAGGCGCTATATGGTACGCGTTTTGTCGGTGGTCATCCCATGGCAGGGTCTGCGCTATCTGGTATTAGCGCATCGCACGAAGGGCTGTTTATTGGAGCGCCATGGGCGGTAGTGCGCACGGAGCGACCCGTTGAAGAGACTGGATCTCCCACGGAAACGCTATGTCGCCTCATCCGCGCCGTAGGTGGCAAACCACTGCTACTTACTCCTAACGAGCACGATGAGTATACTGCTCTGGTTAGCCATCTACCCCATATGCTCTCGTTTGCGTTTCAGTCGCTGGTTGATCACTCACAGAACAGGGACGCAGCTCTGCAGCTGGCAGCTGGAAGTTACCGCGACTTTTCGCGAATTTCTAACGCTAACCCCGAGATGTGGGATGCTATCTTCAAGCAGAACAGAGCACAAATTTTGGATATCACCCAGAAATTTGTTACGAAATTGCAGGCTATGTGTGGCGATTTGGAGAATGATATATAACCAATCATTCTGGTAAGTAAACAATCTTTGTAAAAGGGGATACATAATGCTCACAGACGCGCAATGGAAGCTGTACGACGAACAGGGCTACCTCTTTCTGGGCAAGGTGGCGGATGCTGTACATCTGCAAAAACTTCAGGATCGCATTGATGACATAATGCTGGGCAAAGTTCGGTACCCAAGCATGTACTTTCAGCTGGATAGTGCTACAGGTGAATACAAGGACGTACCGGGCGGTGGGGAGTGGAGTGGCGCTACACTAGATTACCGAAAAATAGAACTCCTCGAGATGGATCCATATTTTCTGGAGTACATCCAGAACCCACTTTTTCGCGCCATAACCAGTAAAGTGTACGGCGAGAACGTAGCTATATATCGTGCAATGTTCATGAATAAGCCCGCTCACAAGGGGACAGTATTGCCATATCATCAGGATGGAGGCGGAATTTGGGGTCTGGATCGCAACCCGCTGATGACTGTATGGACGGCACTTAATGACGCCACCCGAGAGAACGGTTGCATGCAGGTCGTTCCAGGATCGCACAAGTTAGGATTGCTAAGTGAGTATGGGCATGTCATCTCTCAAGAGCATGAACAGCACTATGCACCCGAAGAGAAGTCGGTGTATCTGGAGGCGAAGTGCGGTGAGGCTATTTTGCTTCATAACTGGCTCCTTCATAGGTCTGGCGTGAATCACACGAGCGAGCCACGGCGTGCTTTTACTGTCTGCTATATGGATGGCGAAACTCGATCCGTACGAGAGGGGCATCAGTTCCCTAGAGTATTTGGTGAGGGCGCGCTGTCGGCCGGCGCTACCGCGGGGTAGTGGCGTTCTTCATTTAAGGAGCAATTATTGCGAGTTCTGGTAACGGGTGGGCACGGCAAAATTGGCCGGTTGCAGACAGAGACCCTGTTGAAAGCTGGTCATACCGTGCGAACGCTTGATCGTACTGCGGCGCCTAAAAATGCACCGTGCGAACACATACCTGGTGATATATGCGATCCATACACTGTTCGCGGTGCCATGCAGGATATGGATGCCGTCATCCACCTTGCGGCTATCCCTAATGATCGCCATGGCGCATCGCTTGAAGTGTTGGACGTTAACGTTCGTGGCACCTGGAATGTGCTATTTGCGGCACTTGAGGCTGGAGTTCAGCAAGTAGTGACATTTTCCAGCGTCAACGCTCTAGGGTGTGTTGGGGGGCGGAGGGCGGCAGAATATTTGCCCATAGACGATGAGCACCCCCGACATCCTAATAGTCCGTACCAGCTGTCGAAGCATCTTATGGAGGAGAGCTGCCGTTCGTTCAGCGAGCGCTACGGCATGAATACGTTCTGCCTGCGACCAGTATTTGTCGCGAACAAGGATGAGTACCACTGGCTTAAACACAGGGGCCAGTTAGATAACCACCACATGCAGGGCGAGTACTTTGGCTATGTTGACTCCAGGGATGTGGTGGACGCAGGGATGCGTTGTCTCACAACAACAGCTAGTGGCTACCACGGTCTGTTGCTAACTGCCGAAGATACCATCCTGCAGGCAGGTACCTTGGAAGCGGCAGAACACTGTTACCCCAACACTACCTGGAAGCAGGATGCCGTTGAATACACCAGGACGAACCCGTTTCGATCCTTTTTTGATTGCAGTGCTGCACTTAATGCGTTGGGATGGCGCGCAACTCATAGCTGGCGCAATATGGATGAGCACGGTGAAGGTTAAAAGTAACCCGTTCTACCAACTAACGAGATACTAAGGTTTAATAAGCATTGTTTTCAGGCTGAGCGCACGCGGTTGGCTATTTCACGGATCATAGTACACGCGTGATCGATATCGTCTGTGGTTGTGGTGCGACCTAGAGACAGGCGCACACCAGAAGCTGCCTCGGTTGCACTAAACCCGAGTGCACGGAGGACATGCGACGGCTCTATCGAGCCGGAGGAGCATGCGGCTCCGCTTGAGGCGCAAATACCCGCGCGATCGAGGTTCATTAGCAGTGTGGGTCCCTCAACCCCGTCTATAGCGAAGTTGAGGATATTTGGCAACAAGTCGCCGCTTCCATGAATGTGCAGACCTGGAATTTCTTGCAGTAGGGTCTCTAGATGGCCCATCCGCAATTCACGTACGCGTGCTGCATCGCTATCCCGCCTTGCTTGCAGCAGTCGGGCAGCCATACCAAAGCCCACAATTCCAGCGACGTTCTCTGTACCTGCTCGCTTTTCCCGCTCCTGGCTACCACCCACGATCTGCGGTGCGACAGCTGTACCTTGCCTTACATACAACGCTCCAACGCCCTTTGGGCCGTAAATCTTATGCGCAGAGACTGCGCATAGATCGAACCCCTGGAGGCGCACGTCGACTTTCAGCCAGGGCAGACTCTGAACGGCATCCACATGTAGCAGCGCTCCCGTAGTCGCAGCTACCGCAGTGGCCGCCTGCAGCTGCTGAACGGTGCCCAGCTCGTTGTTTGCGTGCATGCAGGCAATTAGCGCCGTTTGGTTGTCAACTACTCTTTGCCAAGCCGATTCGGGGATGTGGCCAGTTTCATCGGGCGCAATCGTTACCACGTCCCAGCCACGGTCGGTGAGCCGATGCATGGCGTGGAGTACGGCATGATGCTCTATAGCCGTGGTGACAGCCCGCCTCCTGCCTCTGTTTTCCGCAGCGGCCACCCCTAAAACTGCCAGATTGTCTGCCTCTGTTCCGCCGCTCGTAAACGTGATTTCACTAAAGTCCGCACCTAGTAGCTCAGCGACGGATTCGCGTGCGAGGTCAATTGCTGCACGCGCGGCGCGCCCTGAGGAATGGATGCTGGAAGGATTGCCCGCTGAGGCTGAGCCAGCCAGCCACGGCAGCATGGCTTCCAGTACCTCAGGGTCAAGCGGTGTGCTGGCGGCGTGATCGAGATAAACCGTTGAAGCCACTAGTTAGATTCCGCCAGGATTGCGCGCCTTGTCATTAACCACGTTAGCGTGAATGTTAACATGCCTACAACTTCGCAAGGAAGTCATAGATCATATCGCGACAACCAGGTAGACCCTCATGGCCATAATCCGGGTAGATAACCACATTCTTTGTGCTCGTTATTTTGTTGTAGGCAGCGAACTGCGTGGAGGGAGGACAGATCGTATCCATTAGGCCGGTAAACATGAGAACCTCCGCTTTGATTCGGCTGGCAAGGTGCTGAATATCAATGTAACCTAGCCGGTAAAAGATTTCGTCCTCTCGCTTGTGCATTGGGTCAAAGTGTCGGAAATAGGTGCGCAGTTCCTCATAAGCCGCAACCGACAGGTCCATCTCCCACACTCGCTTGTAGTCGGAAAGAAACGGGTATTCAGGAGCTGCGCGGCGAATGGTTGGTTCCAATGCCGCACAAGCAAGTGTGAGCGCGCCCCCCTGCGATCCGCCTGTGCACCCTATCCGGTTGGCGTCCACCTCTTCCATGGCACCCACAATGCGCGCAAGTTGCGCGGTATCCAGGAACATATTGCGATAATACAGATTCTCTGGATCGTGATCTAGACCGCGTATGATGTGCCCGCGCAACGTTGTTCCACGCACACCCTCGCTATTCTCACTTAAGCCGCCTTGTCCTCGGCAGTCTAGGGCAGCAACGCTGAAGCCTCGTGCTACATACCCCAAGCGTTCCGACCAGTCCCCGCTATTTCCTGAGTAGCCGTGAAAAAAGAGAACGGCGGGGTGCGGCTCGGTAGACCGTGCGGGCCGAAGGTATTTAGCATGAATGCGTGATCCGCCTACACCGGTGAAGTAGAGATGGAAGCATTCGGCGAAGGGAGCATCTATAGCATGAGGGGTAAGTCCCACCTGTGGGTCGAGCGCGTGCATTTCGGCAAGTCCCTTCGCCCAGAATTCATCAAAGTTATCTGGCCTTGGATTCTTACCCTGGTACTGGTGCAGCTGATTCAAAGGCATATCTACTAACGGCATGGTCTCTCCTTTACCTACACGATGGGCAGACAATGTTTATAACTTAACCCTAATATTCGGCTAGCCTCCTAATAAATCCTCCTAACCAGTTTTTGATTGGTCGCCCAGCTTGCGCTGTCTGCGAGCAAGAAAAGGCTAGTTGGCTACCGGTGGAACACCCGAGTGGTACCCAA
>JAJZFK010000460.1 GCA_021805405.1 bacterium | reverse complement strand
ACAGTCGTTCCACGCGGATTAAAGGTGGCGTATGCCTCAACAGCCGGTGCGTGAAGGTATGGCACTGGGCGCGGCGATGCAGAGGCGACAAGGGTAGCCGACATCACCAGTGCTGCTGCGGCACTGACGATGGGTTTCAAATTCATGTTTACTGCTCCTTCATGACTCTTGAGGTTTAGAAATCCCTTGTCAAGTATGAACCGTTACGAGGGCATGTGAACCCAGTTTGGAACAGCAGTCGATTAAATTTTGGTTAAATTTCGATTATCAGGTTATAACAAATGGAAGACCATGGCGAAGACTGCGGCGAAACTCGCGCACTTCGTCTGCAAGGCCTATTGATGTTTGAGCACCAGGGCGAGTAACTGAGAGCGCCGCCGCACACTGTGCAATAGTAAGGGCCTCCGGCAATTCCTCACGCACCGCCAAGACCGCAGCAAGCGTACCGCAGAACGCATCACCGGCACCAGTTGTGTCCACCGTCTCAACCTTTGGTGCTTTCTGATACAGTAAACCGTCCTCCGTAGCTGCGATTAATCCGCTAGCCCCCATCGTCACCACGACTGCGGCTGGTCCCATTCCTCGCAGTAACTGTGCGGCGCGCTCAACCCTTGCGACGGTATCAGGATATGTACCGGTAAGGTCTCCTGCCTCGGTTTCGTTTACTACCAGGATCCCGATCCTGCTGAGGTCCGGCAGGCGGGGTAGCGTAACCGGCGCGTAATTTAAGATGAGGAGTGGATCTCCTGGTATCATTTCCGCGGCAAGGTACTGCATCGTACTGCGGTCAATTTCGGCCTGAAACAGAATGACATCAGGCAGCGGTAAGCGAGAAACGGCTAAATGCAGGTCATGTTCAAGTAGACCCTTGTTCGCACCTGGCGCAACGCCAATAAAGTTGGTGCCGTCGTCATCAACCATGATGAGCGCTGTACCAGTTGGATTGCGATCGGTTTGCTGAACACCTGTAACATCTATGCCTGCCTGCTGCCATGACTTTAGCATTTCAGAGCCGTGTGCGTCGTGCCCAATAGATGTGATGAAGGACGTACTGGCGAAACGTGAAGCCGCAACAGCCTGGTTCGCTCCTTTTCCGCCAAATGCGTATGACAGGCTGCCTCCACCTACGGTCTCCCCAGGTACAGGCAAGTGACCCACTCTGAGAACAACATCCATGTTGGCGCTGCCAACAACCAGCACCCGCCCGGATCCTGATCGTTTTAAAAAGCGAACCATACTCGTTTCTCAGTAGTCGTTAGTTAACGACTTTTCATCCGCCAAAATAGCCAGCGTGCTGCTGGTACCTAGCCTGGTTGCACCAGCTTGCAGCATTGCCCGTGCATCAGTGAGCGTACGTATACCGCCGGAAGCCTTCACGGCAGTGCGCGCACTCACACAACGAGCCATAAGCGCAACGTGGTGAATTGTAGCTCCGGTTACTACCAGATGGCCGTCATGACCATGAACGGTGCCAAAGCCGGTGCTCGTCTTCACAAAATCTGCACCTTCATCGCTGCACAGGCTGCAAAGTTCCGCAATAAGTGCATCACTAAGAAGCCCAGTTTCCAAAATCACTTTCAACTTGCAATTTGCCTGGTGAACGAGAGCGGTGACAAACCGCAGTTCCGTGCGTACTGTGCTAATGTGACCACCAAGAGCAGCACCCAAGTGCAAAACCATGTCGATTTCAACCGCGCCATTGTCCAGAGCAATCTCTGTTTCTCGCAATTTGGCGTCGAGTGCAACACTTCCGGAAGGAAAGCCAACCACAGAACAGACTGCAATACCTGCACCGGCAAGGCATGAAACCGCGTGATTCACATAGACACTGTTGACGCAGACAGATGCAAGCGGAAGGTGCAGCACTGCCGCAATTCCGTTTGCCACATCGGCATGGGTAATGGTAGGTCCAAGAATTGCGTGGTCTATAGTGCCCACCACATCTAATCCCGATATGAGAGGTAGTTCACTCATACCTGTTCATTCTCGCTAACTGCCGCCGGAGCACGTCCGCCGTACATCTGCTCAACGTCGTCGCGTGAAACAAGGATTTCCCTGGGTTTTGCGCCATTAAGGGGCCCTACAATTCCCCGTTCCTCCATCATCTCCACAATTCGGGCAGCTCGTGTATACCCAATTCGAAACCGGCGCTGCACCATACTGGTGGAAGCCGAGCCGTTGTTCACTACGAGCTTTACGGCCTGCTCCATAAGCTGATCGTCAACCTCCTCATCCATGCGCTCACTGCCACCAGAACCCGTTCGCATCTCACCAGATGGTTCGATAATCGGAATGGTGTAAGTGGGTTTCTCCTGCTCCTTAAGATAAGCCACAAGTCGGTTCGTCTCGTCCTCGCCCATGTAGCAACCCTGAATTCGCACCGGCTTAGGCGACTCATTGCAGGCAAACAGCATGTCACCACGCCCAATAAGGCGATCGGCTCCCGGCATATCAAGGATAGTACGCGAATCGATTTGTGAGGCAACCGCAAACGCAATCCTGGCAGCAATATTCGCCTTAATAGTGCCGGTGATGATATCTACAGAGGGTCGTTGGGTTGCAAGCACAAGGTGAATACCAGTAGCGCGCGCAAGCTGAGCCAGCCTGCAGATAGAGTTTTCAATCTCAGGGCCCTGTTGCATCATC
>JAJZFK010000183.1 GCA_021805405.1 bacterium | reverse complement strand
CTAGGATCGCGAACTCTGCCTCGTTGTCGAAGCGCGATTTGCTCAGGCGGCCAACTGCAATGATTGCTAATTCACCATCTGGCTTGCGTATTTCCGTCACCAGGGCTAGTTCGCGGTCGTAGTCGGTAAAACATATTCGGGTTAGCCGCTCATGAGATACCCGCTGCGAAAGGTGCATGGTGTGGAAATAG
The DNA here is from genome assembly GCA_021805405.1 of bacterium. Classification (GTDB taxonomy): domain Bacteria; phylum Armatimonadota; class Chthonomonadetes; order Chthonomonadales; family Chthonomonadaceae; genus JAJZFK01. Next base: position 2,467 of record JAJZFK010000183.1, on the reverse strand, counting down.
CGCAGCCTTACGCTCTGCTCGGAAAGGCTTTCGTGAAACGCAACCATTAGGGGTTCATCTTCTGGTTTAATTGGGCGGATAGAAACCGCAAGATCGGTGCTGGTCGCCCACGTACCCATATAATTCACCGGGTACGACCGAATTGCCGGGCGAGGAAGTTCTTCCAGCCGAACATCAACCCCGTGCAGAACGACACGCCCGTCCAGTGCAATCAGCCGTTCTGCTGATGCCATCAGCGGGTTGATGTCAATCTCCTTGATCCATGGCTGCTCCACAACGAGTTGGCTAAACCTCACGAGAATCTGCTCCAATTGCACCACATCGCAAGCTTTGCGCCCGCGTACTCCCTTAAGAGCTTTGAAGATCTTCGTCTCTTCCATCATTCGGCTAGCGAGTGTTGAGTTAAGCGGAGGGAGAGCAAGAGCCCTGTCCTGATATACCTCTACCAACTGGCCGCCAGAACCAAACAGGAGCACCGGGCCAAATTGCGCGTCCATGGTGCTGCCCAATATAATTTCATACCCTTCAGCACTGATCATTGGCTGCACGCTTACACCTTCGAAATGTGTCGCGCCAACCTTCTCTGTTACCGCCGTAAGGATCTCCTGGTAGGCATGGCGAACTGCACCTTCATCACACAGGTTGAGCTTAACACCGCCCACATCCGTCTTGTGAGTTATCGTCTTAGAGAGCAGCTTAAGAACGACTGGGTAGCCAATTTCACCAGCTAACTTTACCGCAGTATCTACATCCGCAGCGGGCAGCGTGCGCGCAACGGGAATACCATAGGCAGCTAATAGTTCCTTAGACTCTACTTCCGTAAGCAGTGAGCGCCCGTCATTACGCGCGGTCGCAAGAATCTCACTTACGTACTGCCTGTTTGGCGTGAAATCTGCGGAATCCGCCGGAACACTAGGGGTCTCATACAGGCCCTTCAAGTTGTAGCTGTACTTCCACATATAGTTGAACACACGCGCTGCTGTATCGGGATAAGGAAACGACGGAATACCAGCATGGTTTAGAATGGCACGCCCTGCAGAAACATCTACACCGCCCATCCAGCTTGCCAGTACTGGCTTGCCCGGCAGTTTAGCAAGAGGTTTAAGGCTTTCTGCAGTCGCAGTTGGGTCACTCATAGATTGGGGCGTTAGAACAACGAGCAGACCGTCGCTTGCCTTATCTCGTGCTGCGATCTCAAGAGCACGCGCATAGCGGTCAGGAGCTGCGTCACCCAGCACGTCCACAGGGTTGGAGTGGCTCCAGTGGCTAGGGAGAAATGCATCTAACTCCGCCATGATCTCGGGCGACACTTCGGCAAGTTCACCTCCGTCGTTTATGAGCGCATCGGTTGCCAAGACAGCTGGCCCGCCCGCGTTAGTAAGGATGGTTAAGCGGGGGCCCTTGGGATGAGGCTGTTTTCCCAATGCTTCTGCCATGTAAAAAAGGTCGGAAATGGCGTTCACTCGAAGCACACCGCTTCGGCGGAATGCAGCATCCAATACATCATCAGACCCGGTTAAGGCCCCAGTATGCGACGCAGCGGCTTTGGCTGCGGCGGCGGTTCGGCCAGCTTTTATAACGATAATTGGCTTGGTTAATGCCACTTCCCGAGCCGCAGAGAGGAATGCCCGTGCATCACCAATCGATTCCATGTAAATCACTATGCTCTCGGTACGTGGGTCATTGCCCAAATAGTCTATAAGGTCGCCCCAACCAACGTCTAGCATAGAACCTAAAGACATAAACACAGAGAAACCCACGCTCTCCTGCAGGCTCCAGTCAAGAATTGCCGAGCCAAGCGCACCACTCTGGCTAAGAAACGCAACGTTACCAGGACGAGCCATCTGGGAGGCGAATGACGCGTTAATGCCGGTTAGAGGGCTCATTACTCCCATACAGTTGGGGCCAATAATGCGCATGTGGGTTCGACTTGCCTCGGCCATGATCTGCCGCTCAAGTTCTGCACCCTCCGCACCTATCTCCTTGAAGCCCGCGGAAATAATGATACATGCCTTAACGCCGGCATCTACACACTCTTTAACAAGTTGGGGAACTGTTGGGGCTGGCGTAATGATCACTGCTAAATCCAGTTGATCCGGCACTTCTGCCACCGAAGCGTAAGTCTTTATACCCAAAACCGAGGGCCGCTTGGGGTTAATAGGATAGATTGTCCCACCAAATGTGCTGCTTAGAAGGTTCCATAGAAGCATGCGACCAACGCTTCCTGGCTTTTCCGTTGCCCCGATGACAGCGACGCTCTGCGGCTTAAAAAACAGATCGAGCGGATGAGACGTTCGGCGTAGAATATCGTGGGCCGATTCTGCCGCCTGTATGTGACTTAACTGCATGACGCACTCCTTATAAACTACCGTGAGAATGCCCAGGCAGTTTGCCTGGCAACTATAACACGGAAACATCGAAAATTTATGACCGTTCTCGACTTGGACGTTGAATTGCCCCGTTGTGA
>JAJZFK010000543.1 GCA_021805405.1 bacterium | reverse complement strand
AGTGCACTTATCCGTAGACTGCGGAAATAGGGGAAGTAGTGACGTCATTGCTCGCGGGCTGCAGCCGACATCGTACGACTGCAGCCTGCGGTATTATGAACTGATGACAGGTTTGTTTAGGATGCTCTCTCTACTAGTTGGGGATTGACGCTACGGCCAGGGCAACCGTGGCGTAGTAATAAACCTGTTAATTATCGCAGGTAACGTAAAAAGTACTGCAACTGTAAATTCTCCTAGCACAAGCCCTAGGAAGAATGGCCGAAGGCGGCGGTACAGGTTCATGCCGCCGTATCTAAGGACCAGCACCTTAATGATCCACGCTACCATGCACGGAAACCAGAAGACTTTCATCGTCCAACTGCCGCACAGCGCATAGCCCAGAGGATTGAGCGGAAAGCTGCTAACTGTGGTGCGCAATACTACTAAGGCACCTGTTACCAGCATACCCACCGCGAACCAAAGATCATTTGCAAAGGCCGGAGGCGGGTTGGTGTGCGCTAGATTCGCCTGCGCGTCCTGAAACGCCCACACGGGGTTGCCAGTGTACACGTAGCTGTACATCTGCACAGCACCTAGTTTGTACGGCAGTGTAACATGCAGCCAACCTGCGGTTAATATCGACACTACAAGAGCTAGGATAAACACTGCGACTAGCGAGCGTCTACGCACCTGCACTCCGTCTGCAAACTTAAGCGAGTCAAGAAAACCTGTTAACAGCAGCCCTCGCTGATCGCGCGTCATAAAGCCATCCATAAACGCCATCGCGGTAATGTTTGCACCGCTAAGAGAACGAGGATCTGCAACAAGGCGATACATGTCGACGGGTCTAAATGATGTTTCAGTCATCAGCATACCGGCTTCTGCAGTTGAACGGGCTAGCACGACACCAACAAGAAACAGGGTTGTGCAGACAGTAAACAGCGCCAGGAGAAAATCCATGCCGAGCATGTGCAGCCACAGTGTCATAAGCAGTACGCATACCGCCAGCCCCCCTACCGAAACTCGCGGGGATAACAGCTCTTCCTGGTCACCGCTGTCATTTGAGCCGTGAATTACGCTGTGCCAAACAGTTTTTATGTACCCTCTTGCAGTGTAGACCATGTAACCTGCAAGAACAACATACGCTCCCATTACCTGGTAGCCCACAAACTGCTTGCAGGGGTACATCGGCATCTCAACAGGTTGATAGCCCCAGGACCTAGCAAGCACATTTTCTACCCTCGTCAACATAAAGAAGAACCATAGCGAAAAGAGGAGGTCGGTTGGCAGAAGGTAGAAGAACCCTATCGCGGCAAACGTGAAGTATGCGGTAAACAGGCCTATTCCATTCCATGGTGGGCTGGTGAGATACTGGCTTAGATCTACCTGAGTTGTTATGTCTGGAATGGATGGCAAATCCTGGTGCAGGCCGTTAAACCCAAATACAACCATGGGCAGCGCGAAGCCGAGCCAGGTGAACCTGTTCTGTAGAAAACTTTCGGAACGATCTGACGTAGCGTTTCTGCCACTAATCATTTCAAGCGGTAACTGTACCAGTGGAAATGTGAGCTTCTCGTTATCCACCCACTGTTTCCTTAGTAGCGCAGCCAGGCAGATCATCGCCCCCATCATAAATGCCACAAACAGGCCCCACGCGCAAAGAGGTACTACCCATAAATTCCAGGGGATTGGCTGGCCCGTATGAAGCGCATTGTAAAAACCGGTTGCAACCGGCTGTTTGGCTGGCCCCGCGGGATTCCACGGCACTGCCCACCTGGGAATATATTTAAAGAAAATAGTATGCCAATGGTTGGTGGCATCTGCGAAATAGTTTGGGACGATGAGAAGCGCTATAAGCTTCTCCAGGATGCCTCGCGACGATACCATTGCGGCAATGAGCATCATGACGTAGATGGAATAGAGCTCACGGGGCTGCAGTTGAAGCTTGGGAGCAAACCGGCGGAAAACGGCCTGTGCGCCTACAAGCATCACCAGCATTCCAATTACGGCCGGTGGAAGCTGCATGTAACCAAGCTGAATCTTACCAACGACTATCTCGGCATAACACACAACAAAACAGGTGATTACAACACACACGATGCCTACAACTACTCCGCGTAATGTGAGCGCATTCACTCTGGTTACGGGTTGATCTGACGGTTGATGATGTGCAGCCGACACTGGCGTGCTCCTCGGTAAGATGTGAATCGTACAGGCAAGACACTGTCGCAACACTACGCTTGATTGCTTAAACCACACTGCCGCATAGCGGCAGTGTGGTAACTAAGAGGTGGTAAACTTGGCGCTGGCTCTTAACCGCATGCGGAAGCGAGCAACGCTACCAGCCAATTAACCAGAGTTAACCGCGAAGGGTTTCTACCTTGCTAACGTAATCACAGAGCAACTGGTTTGCGCGCTCTGCGGTTTCTGCTTCCGCATAAACATGGAAGTAAGGCTCTGAGGCATCGGGTAGAATGAGCGCCCATTCGTTACCGTCTACGAACTTGATGCCATCAACCATCTCTACGTATTTATGGTCAGTCGTAACCATGTCGTGTGCTTCGCGAGTGAGCACCCTCATGATACGGCCCTTGTTTTCCCAAGGACATCGCACCACCGCACGCTGAAGGAACGAGCCCGGAAGTTCTTTGGCCAGCTCGGATATTTTTATCGCCGTTTTCGAGAGCATCTC
>JAJZFK010000141.1 GCA_021805405.1 bacterium | reverse complement strand
GGCACGACCTCATTACCTATTATTTCTTTTTCGTGAAAGCAATGGCAATACAACGGTACTCAGCAAGTCATTATTAGTCAATACCGGGATGAGCAGTGGGCTGTTTCAAAGCAGGGATGCACGCTGATGTCGCCGAATGCTCACCGTCTCTATCACGCAGGTGTGCGTGTAACCTTTCCTGGTTAGCGAAGCAGCAGACATGATGCATGGCATAACGGCACGAATTAATCACTTTGGACGCCCGGTTGTTGTTGGGATACCTATCCCAAAGAAGGATTGTTGTCATTGCAAAACCCGACAAATACCATTCAAACATAGCCGCCTCTTTAACTGTGTGGCTACCTGTGACCGCGTGAATTTATTCTATTCCTTTAGCCTGCGGGCCTTTTAATTTACGGCCACAAGGGCTATTACTTAGCGTTTCCGGTTGAAGGAGGAAATTAAAACATGAACTTGCGACCGCTTCTCTTTCTCTCTGTGGCACTCGCCTTTGCCGCCCTACCTGTCACTGCACTGGCGCAGTACACCAACTTCAATGTCAGCATCAATACTTCCGGACTGCCCAACCTGGCAGCTGGAGACAATTACAACCTCGACTTCCAGCTTAATGGCAGTAACGGTAGCAGCGCCACCCTCGATACCTTCAACCTGGGAGGAGGAACGGTGGCAGGCTCGCCCTCCCTCACCAACGCCGTGAGCGGCAGCATTGGAGCTGGCACTATCTCGATGGGCGCAACCTCTATTACTAACTCTATCAACGAGTATAGTGACGGACTTACTCCCGGCAGCGGTGCGCTATCGTTCGATGTGCATCTTTCACCGGTTGTGGGCACCACTCCCGATAACTTTGTGTTTGGGCTATACGACACAAACGGAGCCTTCTCCACCAGTGGACCCGCCAGTTTTGAACTTGCCACTCTGGATTTCAACAATACCAGCTTTGGGGCAGCAAATTGGAATACCTACAGCTATACCGGCACCAGCGGCACGGTGACAGCAGTCGTCACCCCCATAACTTCCGGCGCTACGACCCCGGAAGCAGGGAGCGCGGCAGGTTTTGGAATGATGGTTATGGCTGGGCTGCTAGGATCAGGGTTCCGCAAACGCAAGACCGCGAAGTAACAGAAAAGGAGAACTTGAAATGCAAGGCAATTCAAATCTGGTGAAGCACGTTCTGGCCATGCTGCTGCTTGGTCTGGTGTTCTCATTAGTCGCTCAACGGGCGAAGGCACAGTACAACGCCGTACAACTTCATGCTTTCAGCTCGTTTAACATCAAAGATGGCGCGTCTCCTTATGCCTCATTGACACGAGACAGTCAAGGAAACTTCTACGGAACCACGTGGGGCGGCGGTGTCTACGGTGACGGCACGGTATTCGAAATAGACAATCAGGGGAATTTCTCGCTCCTCCACAGTTTCAATGGTTCAGACGGCTTTTTTCCGCAGGCATCTGTAGCACTAGATAACCAGGGAAACATCTACGGAACTACGGGAGGAGGCGGTGCCTATGACGAAGGCACAGTTTTCAAAATCAACAACTTACACAAATTCTCCCTTCTTCACAGTTTTAACAACATTAGCACATCGGATGGCTATAATCCCAATGGTGTTACACTGGATCGTCATGGAAATATCTTTGGAACCACTGGGTCTGGCGGCACGAGTGACAACGGCACGGTATTCAAAATAGACACATTGGGTAATTTCTCGCTCATTCACAGCTTCAACAAGAATATTTCGGCAGATGGCGATGGTCCGAATAATGCCGTAACTATTGACAGCAAGGGAAACATCTACGGAACCACTGGAGCCGGCGGTGCCAGTGACAATGGCACGATATTCAAGATAGACACATTGGGCAATTTCTCGCTCGTTCACAGTTTCAATCAGAATGACTCCTGGTTTGGGTCATATTCCGGTGGCCCTATAGCTATAGACAGTCAGGGCAACCTCTTTGGGACTATGTCGCAAGGAGGCGCAAATGGCGGTGGGGCGGTTTTCAAGATAGACACATCGGGTTATTTCTCGTTAGTCCACAGTTTCAGTATGTTCACGTCCGTGGATGGCGAAATGCCTTTTTGGGCCTTTGTGCCTGGACAATATGGGTAACCTCTACGGAATTACCAGTGGAGGTGGTGCTTATGGGAGTGGCACGGTCTTCAAGATAGACGTATTGGGTAATTTCTCGGTCTTCCATAACTTTACCTACGCTGAAGATGCCTCATCTCTCAATGGCATAATAGACGACAGTGAGGGAAACCTATATGGAACTACACAGCGTGCAGGCACCTACGGTATTGGCAGCGTCTTCAAGTTAGACACTTCAAATAATTTCTCTATTCTTCACAGCTTCAGTTATTATGTGAATTTAGATGGAGCGGAGCCCTTTGCTTCTGTAACAAGGGATAGCGAGGGAAACCTATTTGGAACTACCACTTCAGGAGGTATGTTTGGTTCGGGTACGGTGTTCAAGGTAGACACTCAGGGCAACTTCTCACTCCTCCACAGTTTCAACGGTAATGACTCCTCAGACGGCGCGGATCCCTTTGCTTCTGTAACACCGGACAGCCATGGAAACCTATTTGGAACTACCACTTCAGGAGGTATGTTTGGTTTTGGTACCGTGTTCAAGATAGACGCCCAGGGCAACTTCTCACTCCTCCACAGTTTCAATAATGATGACGGATCGTCTCCTTATAGTGCCGTAATACTAGACAACCTGGGAAACCTTTACGGTACTACCACAGTCGGTGGCCCTAATCATAGCTCTGGCGTAGTCTTCAAGATAGACACCCTTGGGAATTTCTCTCTTCTTCACACCTTTACCAACAACTCCTCAGATGGACATTATCCTAATTCTTTATCTATGGACCACCAGGGAAACCTCTTTGGAACTGCTTTCAGCGGAGGTAGCTATGGTGATGGCACAGTTTTCGAATTAGACAATCTGGGGAATTACTCGGTACTCCATAACTTCAACAACTCCGATGGCGAATCGCCCTACTCTGCAGTAACGATTGACAGTCATGGAAACCTCTACGGATCTACTGTTTTTGGAGGCGCGGACGACTTTGGAACAGTTTTCAAGATCAACAATTTACACCAATTCTCCCTGCTCCACACCTTCCGCCACCCTCGCTACATAGAGGGCCCTTCACAGGGTGCTGTAGTTGTAGACAGCTTGGGAAACCTGTTCGGAACTACCGCGGGAGGAGGAGCTTACTATGACGGCACTGTCTACAAAATAGACACTGAGGGCAACTTCTCTAACCTCCACACCTTCGACGGTTCAGATGGTGGCGGCCCCTGCGACGCTGTAACCCTGGACAGCCAAGGTAACCTCTTTGGAACTACCGCTGGGGGAGGCTTATACGGGAACGGCACGGTATACGAACTGACCTCGCATATCTCGAACCAGACATCGTCGCTCGAGGTTGTTTATCATGGGTATGTACACCGTCCCGGATCGCATGCTATAACCCAGCAAATAACATTCACCAATACTTCTGAAAACACACTGTTTGGCCCGTTCAACCTGGCTATTTCCAGCTTGCCATCTGGTATTACGCTCAACAGCGCAACAGGGACAACAGTCAACTTCAGTCCTGGCAGTCCTTTCATCACGGTGGGGGGCAGCAGCCTCGCGGTAGGGGCAAGCATCTCGGTCACGCTCACTTTCAATGACCCGCACCTTAGCCACATCAGCTACAGTCCCACTTTCCTGGCCGGCAACGGTACACCCTAGCCTGCTACTCGGAAGGTATACGGTATCAACAGCCCTTCGCTTATGCAATGAGCGAAGGGTTGCTTTTGGCAGTGCAATGCCCACCACTCCCCATCACCCCGTTAACGAGGCTGCAAACTGAGGTGCTGTGCCAGGCGATCTACCCGATTGCTGATGATGCCGTCAACGCCCATTTCTGCCACATGCTGTATGGCGGCATCATCATCTACCGTCCACGCATAGACGGTTATCGACCGGCTCCGCAGCGCGCTTACCCGGCTCGCGCTTAGAACGTGGTACTGCCAGGTTACCGCGTCGGTATCGAGGGTGGCTAACAGCTGCTCAAAGCCATCGCCAGCCAGCTCGTTTCTGTGTTCGCGCCCCAAAGACAACGATACCGGAAGGTGAGGGTCCGCCTGGCGTAGCAGTCTGCGCGACAACTCGCTCGCGCCTGGTACCAGCTTATGGCTCGGCGGCAAGCACGCCAGTACCGACGCGGTCTTCTCTTCAGCCCCGTCGCCCTGCACCTTGAAATCGGCCATCACGGCGCAGCCGCACGCCGCCCAGTCAACGAGATGCTGTAGGGTTGGAACGCCCTGCCCAGCGCCAAGATCCAGCGCGCCTAGTTCTGCCGCTGTGGTACCCACCACCGAATAGCTGCTACCATAAATATCCACGACGTGCTCGTCATGCGCCAAAACAGGAACACCATCTAGTGACATCCTTACGTCACACTCCACCATAGCACAGCCTGCCTGCCATGCCGCCTGAAAGCCCGCAAGGGTGTTACCGGGATACAGTGCCGGATACCCACGATGACCAACTGCAATTGGCGTACGCATGGTTTTGCCTCTCACTGCGCGGAGCGTCGGCGGGATTGAGTACGCGCACGAGGTTTGACAGCGGAGCCTAGCAGGTCTGTAACAGAATGTAGCGCCCCTGCAGCTATAAAGCCAGTGAATGCAGCCAAAGCGCTTGCTGTATGGTTATAGATAGCGGTAACAGCATGCCGCCACAGGCCTGCAGTGATTGCAGCGGGGCCGAAATGCTGCCCTAGAAGGTCTACGCCCCACACAGCTACCACCACAATGGCAGTAATGGCGCATGCCAGATAGGCTGTGCGGATGAGCCCACCGGTCACCATGCCGTGCGATATCCAGCTGCGATGCGGTACCAGCACCCTGTAGGGCCACCAGATGACGCGCAACGGTCCCCAGGCACGGTATTCCCGAGACTTAATGTCCAGATCACCCGCACATGCGTAACCAGCTACCAGAAACGTTCCCGTAAACCAGAACGCCGCTGAAACGTGCTGATGCGGCTGGATATGCCAGTAGACTCCGTTCACAAATGAAATTGCTGCGACTGTTACGGCGTCGTGAACGGTGGCTCCTGGCATAACGACTACGGCTTCTCTGCGGTAGTAATCGTGACATCCGCATATTGACTGCCGCGGTGAACACGCAGGTTGATCTTTTCACCTACCTTAAGCGAGTCTTCTATCTGGTTAAAACTTGTTTCATCCGTTACATGCCTTCCATTAATCCGCGTAACGACATCGCCGGGCTGCAACTGCGCTACTGCTGCTGGGCTGTTTCGGTAGACTCCTGTTACAACTGCCCCCTGGATATTAGGTAGTCCATATTGTGCCGCAAGGTCCGATGAATTGCTTACGACTGCAACGCCTATCCACGGGCGAATAATCTTTCCGTATCTCTTGAGTTCCTCCGCCACGTTTAGAGCGGTATCAATTGGTATCGCAAAACCAATTCCCTCGGCGCGCTGCTGAACCAGTGTATTGATACCAATGACCTGCCCTTCAAGATTAACCAGCGGTCCACCAGAGTTGCCAGGGTTGATAGGCGCGTCGTGTTGAATGAGATGCGGGTATATGCGGCCGTTGGGCATGGCAATCGCCCGATCGAGCGCCCCAATTACACCGTTTGTTACCGTGAAGTGGAGGTTATAGGGGTTACCGATCGCGACGCACATCTGGCCAGGAACCAGCCCCTTACTGGTACCCAGATGAGCAACCGGCAGATTGTGGCCGTTTACCTTAATGAGCGCGACATCGTTGGTATAGTCGCCACCAACAAGGTGTCCGCGTAGCTTCTGCCCATCCGTTAGGGTAATGGTTATTACCTGTTTACTATCGTTAATCCTGTGGACTACGTGTTCATTGGTGAGGATGTATCCATCGGAGGTGATGATCACACCAGAACCGCTGCTAGTTTGATCGCCATACTGCGGCGCAACACCCATCATGTCATCAAATATGCTGCCCGGCATACGCACGCGCTGAGTGGCATCAATATTAACGACAGATTTGTATGCAATCTGCGCAGCGTGGGCATAAATCTCATCGGGTGACAGCGGAGCTGGAGGAGCCTGGTGCACATCGAGACCCACAGTTTCCGCTCGACTTCCAGGCAAACTCCAGGTTACGTGCAGATAGGGAAGCACAAGGCCACCCAATATAAAAGCAGTAACGAGTAACAATACGCTTCTTAGGCGAGAGCGCTCATTTCGTTTTGGTTGATTCATCATGCTACCTCTGCTAACTCCCATGCAATACACGGCTGTTCATAAGTGGTTTCCGCGGAACTCTGCGGTAAAACGACACCTACATTTGCACCCAACATACGACAATCTTGGCGGTATAGACCTCTAAAGAGTATATACCCCAACTTTAGAATAACTGTTACCCCACAACGGTAATGAACTGCCAATCTACACACTGCAACACCAACTCATGGCGATTACCTGCTCACCGCAAAACCTCAAGTGGACTCCTACGTATTGGTAGGTATACGTAGTATCCGGATCACTCAACGGCGGCCTAAGGCAACGTTCGCAGTGAGCAGTACCGGGGCCCGCTAAACGCACAACATAAAACACGACACAGGAAATCTTCATGTCTCAATTAATGACTCTGCTACTTTCAATTGCGATTTCGCGCTCTGTTCTAGCCTATACCGTAGTTTCACAGCCTCAGTTGAACTTGATCGTGCCTGGAGCACGCATTGGGAACATGGTACTGGGGCAAAACGGTACGGAGGTACTGAAGAGATTTGGCAAGCCCGACATTATTGATGCAGGCATGAGCCAGACAAGACAAGTGTGGTTAGGAAGAGGTTACAGCAGGGCTACACTATTTATTCACACAACGGCGAACGGTGCAATTGATGCAGAACCGTCATCCGGTGTTACGATTGATGTTGTGCGAACGTCATCCACTAGGTTTCATACTTCAGCGGGAATATCAGTAGGATCCACACTAGCGCAAGTAAGGCGCATGTACCCACATTTACACCGCGCAAGTAGCGAAAATCCGTCGATTATCTTCTGCGACCGTCGCCACGGGATTGCATTTGAATTTACCAGGGATAAGGGGGATGCCCACTGTGCTGGAATTACCGTCTTCCTCCCCGGGCACAGCTATCTTGCTAGTAACCATGATATCTCAGCGCTTATTCAATGCAGCCCCGGCTACCATAAGCGCTGAAACAGCATAGAGATCACGGAGAGATCTCACCATCGCATGATCTCTAAACTAAACGGGCACGAGTCAGGCGCTATTCAGAACCGCGCGCGATCCGATGTACGTTAAACCGGCCGATACACATTCCAACCTTTGTCAAGTGCGAGGCTTACTCCCATGCAATAAGCGCTAGTTCCTGGGGCAGTTCGGCGTCGAGGTGCTGCGGAACAACACGCACCGAAAATCCCTGTAGGCCGGTATTCTGGCAAGGTACAGTCCCCTCAAAGGTAAATACTCCATCTTTTGCTTCACCGGTGCACTCCAGATTGGTAATGTTACCGCTCATAACCTGGCGCGAGCTATCTAGTGGGCCATGATGCGCCTGCACGTATACATCCTGCGGTGTTAAACCCGCAAGGTTAAGCGCAGCGGTCACCTGTACGCTAGAGCCAACAGTAACGGCGCTTCCTTCAGCTAGCTGGCTCTTCACAGAAACGACCTTCACCAGCGGCCAGTTTTTGCGAACATTCTCCTTCCAGTCCACGAGCTGGCTCGCTTTCTGAAGGCCGTTCTCGCTAAGACGGTCGTAACGCTCAATACCCGGAACGTAAAATCGTGAAGCATACTCGCCAACCATGCGGTGCGTATTGAAAACAGGACAGAGGTTACGCATGGAGCTTTTCATGCGTGTAATCCAGCCGTTAGGCAGCCCGTTGGTCGCTCTATCATAAAAGAGTGGAGCGATCTCCTTCTCCAGGATATCAAAGAGTGCGTTCGCCTCAATAGCATCCTGGTCCTGCGGGCTGTCGTATTCCTCGCCACTGCCAATGGCCCAACCTACCGATGGCGTGTACGCTTCGTCCCACCAGCCATCGAGAATTGAGCAGTTTATTCCCCCGTTGGCGAGAACCTTCATTCCACTAGTTCCACTCGCCTCCATGGGGCGCCGTGGTGTATTCAGCCACACGTCTACGCCCTGCACCATAAATCTGGCTACAGCGAGGTCGTAGTCTTCCAGGAATACAATACGGTTACGGGCTTCGGAACGGTGTGCGAACTGAACTACCTGACGGATAAGCTCTTTGCCACCGTCATCATGCGGATGCGATTTGCCGGCCATGATGATCTGCACAGGGCGATTAGGATCGTTAAGGAGCCGCAGCAGTCGGTCCTGATCGGAAAGCAGGAGCGTGGCTCGCTTGTAAGTGGCAAACCTGCGGGCAAAACCAATCGTAAGAACGTCCGGGTTAAGTACCTCTTTGGTTCGGCGAAGTTCCGAGTCACTGTGATGAAAATGCTTATACTGCTCATACAGCCGGGTGCGCGCAAAATGAACAAGCCGGTCGCGGCGGAACTGCTTAACACGCCACAACTCCTCGTTAGGGATATCGTCGATGCGGCTCCAGACCTCGGGGTCGCTAACATCCTGCGACCAGCGACCACCTAAGTAACGATCGAGCACATCCGCCATCTCGCGCGAGACGAACGACCTTGCATGAATGCCGTTGGTAACATGCGAAACAGGTACTTCGTCCTCGGGCAGGTCACGATAACCCGTTTGAACCATTCTGCGCGTGACCTGGCCATGCAGGCGGCTCACCGCGTTAACATGGTGCGAGGTTCGAAGCGCCAGTACCGCCATGTTGAAGTTTTCACCGCGGTCTTCGCGGTTAACCCGGCCCATCTCCAGAAACTCATCAAATGAGATGCCCAGCTGGCCCACGTATTCGCTAAAATAGGGAGCAAGCAGTCCCGGCGTGAAGACATCGAACCCCGCAGGCACGGGAGTGTGCGTTGTGAAGAGATTGCCAGATGCGCCAGCCTCTCTTGCTACGGCAAACCCACAGCTATGCTCATGCATGAGCCGTCGCGCACGCTCCAGCGCCTGAAAAGCGGAGTGACCCTCGTTCATATGGCAAAGGCGCGGTGAGATACCCATTGCCTGCAGGGCACGCTGTCCCCCAATGCCTAGTACAATCTCCTGCTTAAGCCGCAGTTCGCTGTCACCACCATAAAGCTGATCGGTAATGTTCTGGTCTTCCAGCCTGTTTACCGAGAGGTTTGTATCTAGCAGATACAGCGGTACCCTGCCAACCACAACCTTCCAAACCTGAATGGTCACTGGCCTGCCAGGAAACTGCACCTCTACACGCACCTGTTGCCCCTGGTCATCCAGCACGGGTTGAAGCGGCATGTTGTAGAAGTCGTTGACGGGGTAGCGCTCCTGCTGCCATCCATCAACGTTAAGGTACTGGCGGAAATAGCCCTGCTGATACAGGAGCCCAACCCCTACTAGTGGCAGCCCCAGATCACTGGACGATTTCATGTGGTCGCCGGCCAGCACTCCCAAACCGCCCGAGTAGATGGGGAGGCACTCGGTAATACCAAACTCCATGCAGAAGTATGCAATACACGTGGTGAGCGGCGCGTGGTGATGGTTCCTTCGGTACCAGGTGTTGGTGGAACGAACGTAGGTCTCGAGGCCGTGAAAGGCTCCCTCCACCATAGACAGGTAGTTGTCATCATTTGCCGCATCTCGAAGACGTTCTTGCGCAACCGTGCCTAGCATGAGTACAGGATTATGGCCACTCGCTTCCCAGGACGATCGATCAAGTCGGCGGAATAGTTCCAGCGTCTCCAGGTTCCACGACCACTGCAGATTATAGGCGAGCGCCCGCAGATGGCGCAGAGGCTCTGGCAGGGACGGAACGACTTGAAATGTATGAACGGTAGGCATACGATGGATCTCCTAAAACGAGGCCTTTTGCGGCAAAAAGTTCACATACAACAAAGCTGTAGCGATATATCAATGCTTTTGGGTGGCTGCCGGATTAGCGCTACCCAGATGAAAATAGGACATCAGCATTTTACGTGCCACGCCCGCGGCCGCAATGCCCCCGTAGCCGTCGCGCTCCACAAGCACAGCAATCGCGATTTTAGGGTGGTCTATGGGTGCAAAGCAGACGAACACAGAGTTGTCATACTCTTTACCATGAAAGTATACCTGCGCTGTCCCCGTTTTCGCAGCATAGGGAAATCCAGGAATTGCAGCCGCCGGGGCCGTTCCACGCGCCTGGGTGACGAGTGACATGCCCTGAACAATGTCCTGCAGGTACTGTGGGTCTACCCCTAGTGACCGTATAGGTGTTGGAGGAATGTCGGTAGTTTGCCCGGTTTCAGGGTTAATGATACTGTCTACCAGGTGGGGCCTGTACAGCGTGCCCCCGTTCCCCACCGCGGCCACGTAGTCCACAAGCTGCATGGGGGAAACTCGCACATAGCCCTGGCCAATAGCCATGTTCAGGGTGTCGCCAGGTAGCCATATAGTGTGCAACGCCTTTCGCTTCCAGGCAGTAGTAGGTATGAGGCCACGGTCATCAGTTGGCAGGTCTATGCCTGTTTTCTGGCCCAGTCCAAAAGTATGCGCCATCGCCGCAACCGCATTATGCCCTGCCTTTTGAGCCACGTGGAAGAAGTAAACGTTGCAGGAGGAACCCAGGGCATGAAAGAAACTGATGTCACCATGAACTTCGTCGCATTTGAATTTTCTGCCCGAAACAATGAGATAGCCCGGGCAAAAGTAGGTATCCGATGTAGCTAGCGTACCCCCTTCAAACCCGGCAGCTGCTGTAACCAGCTTGAATGTGGAACCGATGGGATATGTACTACCGGTAACCCGATTGATGAGAGGGTGATCCTGATTGCTGGCGAGCTCGTTGTAGTCCTTGCCATAATCGTTGAG
>JAJZFK010000427.1 GCA_021805405.1 bacterium | reverse complement strand
GTAGTGGAGGACGAGCCACTTGTACGCGACCTGGCAGTGCGATCGCTAAGGAGGCAGGGGTACAGGGTGCTGGAAGCGCCAAACGGCAAGGAGGCGCTTGAGCGGTATCTACAGCATACTGGTACGGTGTCGTTGGTAGTTACAGATATGGTGATGCCCGAAATGGGCGGGAGTGAACTCATCGCCTCATTAAGAAGACTTGCTCCAGATTTACGCGTTCTCATCACTACAGGCTATAACTCCAAGGGTAACGACGGTGTTCTCGACACCATTCCAACACTGCTTAAGCCGTACCTTCCAAGCGAACTAGCAACTACTATCCGAACGTTGTTAGATTCACCGGTTAACTGACGTTACGGCCAAATTCCACCACCAAGAAGTCCGGCTGTTTCGCACAAGCCAGTCATAAGGTTCATATTTTGTATTGCCTGGCCGGCTGCACCTTTGTTGAGATTATCGATTACCGAAATAACGGTCACTCGCCCAGCTCTTTCGTCAACGCGAAGACCTATGTGGCATGCATTTGTGCCGAGTACATGCTTCGTCGCAGGAAGTCGATCCTCGCAAACCACGACAAACGGTGTGTCAACGTAGTCTTGTAAATACATTTCGACCAGTTCTGCGTTCGAAAGTGACCCGTTAAGTTTGGCATAGCACGTTGCGAGGATACCGCGCGTCATCGGCATGAGATGTGGTGT
Organism: bacterium; assembly: GCA_021805405.1. Classification (GTDB taxonomy): domain Bacteria; phylum Armatimonadota; class Chthonomonadetes; order Chthonomonadales; family Chthonomonadaceae; genus JAJZFK01. Next base: position 1,982 of record JAJZFK010000427.1, on the reverse strand, counting down.
GAATGTCAACGTAACGTTATTGTTGGCAAATTTGCTAAGAATCGATTCAATTTCTGGGGTGTGACGGTGTGTTCCTGCAATTTTGTAGGCGGAAACACTACCTTCAACTTCTGGATAGTGGTAATCGAGACCAAATTTTGCCCGACCCGCACCGGATACGCCCGATTTTGCGTCGATAATAATAGAGGCTGTATCTACAACACCGCGTTTCACGAGCGGAGCCAAGCCGAGGATAGACGCTGTTGGATAACATCCAGGGTTGCCAACCAGCCGCGCACCCCTGATTTCACTGGCAAATAGTTCTGGTAATCCATACACGGCTTCAGCAGCCAAATCTGGTGCAGCGTGCGTGGAGTACCACTCGGCGTAGAGGGAGGTATCGTGGAAACGAAAGTCTGCCGAAAGGTCAACAATCTTGCACCCTCGTGCCAGGAGACCAGTTGCTGAATGCATTGCCTTACCATTTTCCTGCGCAAGAAAGACAATGTCGTATGCAGTGTCACCTAGTTCTTGCGAGAACGTCATTGGTGTAACGTGCGCCAACCCTGGCCATGCCTCATAGAGCGGCTTGTTGGCATACGTTTGAGAAACTGCGCAGCACAGTTCTACGCTTGGATGTGCTAGCAAAAGTCGAAGTAACTCGCCACCTCCATAACCAGAGGCACCGACCACCGCGACCTTAAGGACACGGTTTTCTGAGATCATGACTTTATCCTTAAAGAAATGCGCGCGTTGTACCGAAAGCTTGTCCACTGGTGGTAGTTTACCCTGTGGGTTATGTTTGAGACAAATCTGCCGTTAAAGGAGCCTGATTCACTCATCGTGCAACGATTTTTGGCGCAACATGGTATAATGTGTGTAAGCCGGGTCGGCTGCAAAGCCCGCGGAATTAGTTTCCTCCCATTCCGCGATGGGGTCGCATTGCACAGGCTTACGGATATCGTAGCTAGGTGCCGCGGTCGGAGGTGAAAACGGAATGAAGACCAGCCTGAAGTGCCAGTGTGGTCGTCGTATTCTGCAGCGCGACGTTATGAGGCAACGGTATTACGAACGTCAGTTTGGGCCAAGTTATATCTATCTGCGTTACCGTTGTTCCAATTGTAAAAAGTTAGGCGAGATATTTGTTCGCCAAGATGAATGGTCGGACAACCTACTGAGTGAAGTAACCTTTGACTCCTCAGAGCCAGAGAGGCTCGTGTTTCAAACACTCGGGCCCATCACAATCACAGAGATGCGGGATTTCCACCATGCTTTAGAGGACCTCGGGTCCATCCCTCGTCTATTAAAAGAAGACTAGATCCAATACAGAGGCTAAACTCAATGAGTGATGCCTCTGTTTTTATTGGCATGCCTCCTCAAACGGTACCGTCCGGTACCCGCCATTTAAACTTCACACCGTACGTGTGACAGGAGATGATTGCGTTGACACTCGAAACAAACAAGCTCGGCCGAACTGGCTTAATGGTGACACGACTTGGCTATGGTGCGATGGAAATTCGGGATAGTCGAATTTGGGGTGGGCGCCCGGTTACGGATGTCCAGGCTGATACGATTTTAAATGCCGTGCTCGACTCCGGTATCAACATTATTGATACATCCAATGATTACGGCCGCAGCGAAGAGTTTATTGGCCGGTTTTTAGCGCATCGCCGTGGTGAGTATATCCTCGCGACTAAATGCGGTTGTACTGTTGTACGCCGCGATGAAACCACGGACGATACGCCCCATGTTTGGACTCGCGAAAACCTCTTCCGAGGACTTCATGAGAGCCTTACACGAATGAAAACGGACTATATTGACATTATGCAGCTTCACAACCCCACAGTTGAACAGTTCGAACAGGGGGATTTAGGAGCAGCTTTGCAGGAGATGAAGTCGCAAGGCAAGGTGCGCTGGATCGGCATCTCCTCCACGCTTCCGCATATTGAGACTTACATAAAGCTGGGAATATTTGACACCTTTCAGATTCCCTACTCTGCGTT
>JAJZFK010000549.1 GCA_021805405.1 bacterium | reverse complement strand
ATATCCCCCTGACGCGCCCACCGACAGTTACGTTGGCCTGATATGCAAGATCTGGGTACTACGTCCATTTGCCGTCGATATAGTGATTACCGCAAACAGGGAGTGTCTGTTGCTTGCAGGCCCCGCCGCCGTCAACCATTACGGGCCGGGTTGGATCAGTGTGCATTACGGCCTGGGCGGTTTTAGTAATAGCGGCCTCAAACTCGTTCATCAAATTACCGTAGAGGTTGATGCAGTTTATATAAAGAAACTCGTTTTCAATTGACCAAATCATTACCGATGGATGATTGCGCTCGCCGCGGACTTCCGCAGTAACCTGACGCATCCAGTTGCGCATGAGCTCGACATTTATTTGTGAATGGGTTAGCTTTTGAAGGACCGGATCATCCTCGATTGCCATGTAACCAATTGCCTCGCCATCCAACATGCCTTGTCGGCGAACGACAACACCGCTCTTGTCGAACAGGTTCAAAGCGTGATCTGGTGTCATTCCCATCCAACTGGTGCCCCAGAAACGGAACATGGTTTCATGCTGCATTTTGTACGCAGCGAGCCATGCTGCGGGATTTCTAGCGCTGAAATTGTCCTGCCAACCGTGAAATGGCTCACCATTTAACAGGAAATTTGTGCCGACAATAGACCACTGCCTGTAGCCAAATATGGTATTGTTGCGATCGACTACGTGGTGGTTTATCAAGATGGTAGTTTGAAGTGAGTACATGAATGGATGCTGGGGCGACCAGAGCCGGGGATTAGCCCAGCTGCCCGAAAGTGCAACGTTTACACTTGAGTGGGGCGGCACGCTAAACTTCTGCGATGGGAGGGTTACTGCAGCTAGCCTACTTTCCGTTCCAAACGCCGAACAGGTGATTGTTCCCGATTCTGAAATAGCACTGGAATTACGGATGGTAGTCTTAACTGCGAGTGACTTTGTGGAAACGAGTGGCATTACAAACACGTTTGAGGTGTATACTTTACCCGCACAGACCAGGGAAGGTGTAGCAAGAATTCCAGATTGCGGATTATTCCATATGGGGTACGCAAGATGCTGAAATCCCTGATGGAAGAAGCCAATAGGGAGATTGAAGCTGTCTCTCAGTTTAGATGGGTTGTTGGGTTCGGTTTCAAATCCATACCAGGCGTCGCGAATGCCAACCAACAGCGTATTCAAACCTGGGTGCATGGCGCGGCTTACGTCAATGTGAAATCTGACAAAGGGGTTTGGGTTAAACCCACAGTATGTGCCGTTAACAAAAACCGTAGTGTTTAAGTTATTCTGCGGGAAAACGAGGTAGAAGCTATTGCCAGCAAGCCCTGCCGGTACATTGAGTAATGTTCTATACCATAAGCGATGGGCAAAAAGCAGATCGGGACGTAATGTGTTTTTGTCGCCTGGCACCGGAATTGCACTCCAGTACGGATGGCGCGGTAGCGACGTAATAGGGGCGTCCACGGTAGACGGCTCAGCCTCGTCACTTCTTGTTATCTGCCATAGACCTTTCAGGCGAACACGACTTCGGCCGGAATGTGTTTGCGCTACAGGTAGTTGAAAAACATTGTGATGTGCGGCGACATCCTCTACGGTTTGTGGCCATACGCCCGGCGGAAATTTGCCGTGGGGATGAAATTCTCGCCGACATATGCAAAAACAGTCCGATGCGTAAAGAATTTTGTGCCAACCGCCCTTGCCGTTCGGACGCCCGGGTATGTGAATGGTGAGCACATGCGCGCCAGGTGACAACGTGGAGGCACCCATATTGAGCCACGCAAGTTCGTTCCACGGCTGAAGCTCCATTAAATCTGTGGTTTGCATCTCTGGAGAGATTTCAACCGGTGAAAAATCATCGATTTGCCAGGTGAACGGTGACCGCACACGCTCGTAACCCAGGCGGTTCCATAGGTGATAAGTACCCGCTTTTACCACTGTAAATTTGTAAGAAATGGTAATGCCCGCAGAACCAGTTTGCGCGCCTACCTTGTTGGCAGGGATTGAAACATGAAGCCAACTGCCGTTGGAGAGGTAATCGGGAAACCCCCATCCAGAAATATCAGGTGTGGTGTTGATACTAGTCGGTCGCTCGCTCTCAATCCAGACTGGCGTTTGTGCTTCGATCGTACGCACACCGAAAGTTATGAGCAGGGTAATAGCCAGGATGGTAGTGATCCGCATGAATGACCCCCCAAGATCAGGACTAAATCGATTTAATTTTACTTTCGAGTTGAGTTGTTCAATTTCCTTCAGTGGTTGGAGGTGGAAATACTTTCCGTTGGAAAATATAAGGGAATCTGTTACAATTTCCTTAATTGGTCTATTAATCGCTATTCGGTAGTGTGCTGCGGGTAACGGAGTAGGTTTCCTTTAACTGCCAGTGTCAGCGTGCACCATTGGAGGGGTTATGCGTATATGCATGTTCGGCGACCTGTCAATTGAGACGGACGGCCCCCGGATCGACAAATTTCCGACGCAGAAGAGCGCGTGCCTGCTCAGCTTCCTCGCTTTTCATAAGGGGCAATGGTATTCGAGGGAATACCTTGCGGATCAATTTTGGCCCTCGGCTTCTTCAAATTCGGCGCGACAGAGTCTTCGGACGGCTGTCACACACCTGCGTCATCTGCTCCACTCTTGTATGGACTGTGGGGAGAAAGCTCTTGAATCCGACAGGATTCGGGTTCGGTTAAGCGCCTACC
>JAJZFK010000216.1 GCA_021805405.1 bacterium | reverse complement strand
ATCTTACGTTGTGAGCCAAACGTCTCGGTCAAAAAAGTTGGAACTGCCTCCTATGGCACGAAAACAGAGATTAAAAACCTTAACTCATTCCGTGCCGTGCAGCGCGGTATTGAGTACGAGGTAGACAGGCAGATCTCGCTCATTGAAAACGGCGAGAAGATTGCCCAGGAGACTCGCGGATGGAATGAAGCCCGGCAGGCGACTTATCCTCAGCGGAGCAAGGAAGTTGAGCAGGAGTACCGCTACTTCCCCGATCCTGATCTAGTTGGCCTCGAGATCACTGATGAATGGATTGAACAGATTCGTGCCTCAATGCCGGAGCTTCCCGATGCGAAAATGAATCGATTCCAGCAGCAGTATGGGCTGAGCCGGGCAGATGCGCTGCAGCTTACTGAAACACGTGCACTTGCAGACTATTTTGAGCAGACAGCGGGTGCCTGTAGCGATGCACGGGCGGCTGCAAACTGGGTAATGGGAGATTTAAGCCGCCTGCTCAACTCCGATGCTGGCGATATTGCATCCTGTAAAATTACACCGGCTCACCTAGGTGCAATGATCTCCATGATCACCAATGGAACTATTAGCGGCAAGATTGCAAAGACGCTCATTGAGCTTATGTATGTAACCGGAGAGAACCCAGCCGCCATTGCTGAGCGCGAGGGGCTGCTAGTTATGCGCGATACCGGCGCACTTGCGGCTGCTGTTACCACAGTACTTCAGGCAAACAGTGCCATAGTGAGCGACATAAAGGAGAAGGGACTTGTTGGCAAAAAGGGGTTTCTTGTCGGCCAGGTTATGAAGGCGACGGGCGGCAAGGCAGATCCCAAAGAAGTCAACCGCCTAATCGATGAGCAGCTTGTGTAATGCCTGCACTGTGGCAGCTGTCATGTATGCTTCAGGTAATCACAGCGACTCTACTGGTGGCTTGTGGTGCCGTGGCGTCACCTGCCTACCACGCACAGCATCATAATCCTGCCGCCAACCACATTCACCATTTGTCAACCACAGAGGACCTGGTACCGGCGCTTATAGCAGAGCTTTCAAGCCCATTGCAAGCTACACGCCAGGCAGCGGTTCGCAAGTTGGCTAACATTATGACGCGTGCAGATGAGCCTCTGCTAGCGAAGGGCACCCATTCGGCGTCGTGGCACACGCGGGCCCAATGTGCGCGTCTTCTCTCCATTCTTGCGGATCCCCGCGCAGTTCCTGCGATCCTTCCGTGCCTTCACGACAACGTCTGGCAGGTTCGGGCTTCTGCGGCGCGAGCACTAGGCCTTCTTAATGTTAAATCGGCCATTAACCCTCTTGGCGAGCTGCTTCTACATGACCAAAACAAGCGTGTGCGCCTGGAGGCTGCGATAGCGCTCGGTGATATTGACAGCAACTTGTCGTGCAGCCTGCTTGCCAAAGGGCTAACCGATCGCTCTGCCGCGGTTGCGATGACCGCGGCTTCAGCACTAGCAAATAGTCCATATCGTTCGGCAGAGCCTGCCCTTGTTCATCTGTTGCGCTCAGATACCGACGGACGACATCGTGAAGCTGCCTATTACGCGGCTTATGCACTGGGTATTCAGGGGGATATGCGCGCAATTCCCGTGTTATTACGCGCGTTGCACGATCGTAACGTTGATATGCGGGCTGCGGCTGCTGGCGCACTAGGTCACCTTCATGACCGTTCTGCGGTACACTCATTAGTTATAGCACTCGGTGACTCCAGTCGTATCGTAAGGTTTGCTGCTGCACAGGCTTTGGGGGTAATAGGGGATCCAACTGCGATGCCTGCCCTGTTGAAAAGCCTGAAAGATGCCAATGAAGATGTTAGGGAACAGAGTGCCCGTGCGTTGGGACGTTTACGCGACCCTTTGGCTATTCCGGCCTTGATTCACGCTGCGTTTCATGATACCGATGACGCGATACCTCGCGCAGCAGCGTTAGCACTAGGCAGCATAGGCGATCCCGCTGCACGCTCAGCGCTCATTCGGTTGGCGCATAGCAAGGATCCGTCTGTATCGAGCGCAGCTCGATACGCACTGTCTATTTTAAGGCAGTAGCCGCGAACGTATGCACCGCCTTTCATGGAGGAATTAACATGAACAAGCTTTCGTGCACTGCCACAGCCATTTTGCTTGCTGGCAGCGCAACTATTGTATTTGCAGCACCGCCAGGCACCTCGCCTGCAAAAAAATCATTTTCTAGCCATGGAAGCGCATACTCGGCAACTAAACCTGGTAACCCGGCTCACGTCACGGATGACCAGGCATCTAACGCTATCTTGGCAAATGCTCTCAATGATCTGTTTGATGGAGCGGATAAGCATTTCGACCAGGGCGAGTATAACCACGTAATAAATCTCAATCGTGTCGTGGTGCAAGGCGATCCACATAATATGCAGGCCTACAGCAACGCTGCATGGCTTCTTTGGTCTACGGACCGAACAGAAAGTGGATTAGCACTCTTACGCCAGGGTCTTGCAGCAAACACCACAAACTTTTACATGTACGACGAACTTGGCCAGTTTTACTGGCTGCACCTGCACAAGCCCGCTCTCGCGCTTCCGTACTACGAAAAAGCAGTCAAGTACCCATGCCCAATGTTAACGTGGCATGGTCTGGCGCACTGCTATGAGCTTACAGGCCACTTAAAGCTCGCCGCTTTAGCATGGGAACATGCCAGCAAGATTAAGGGTGACCGTATAGCCAGCGTTCAACTGGCACGATTACGCGTACTCATCGCTCATAAGAGTGAAAAACATATATAGCTTCGCTTGAATTTCAAGCTGTGAAGAATATGGTCATAGCCGCACGTTATTAAACAGTCGGCAATATGGCGGAAATCTACGAGCCGTAAAACGTTTCTGTCGTGCCGCCTCCAATCATACCCGCACCAAAAGATCCGCTTAAGCGGTGTGCCCCCGTGGTTCACACGCTTGACAGGAGGTTTAGTAGTTATGCCCGTCTATCTCCCCACGGCAACGATAGGGAATGAGGATGTCCTGGTTTCAGTTGGCCCAGCCGGTGAAATCATGGGCTGGTTTTATCCCCATCGAGACCACGCGCAGAACGTTTATCAGTGTATGCCGTGCGTCTACACAGGTGCCGCGGGCTTTGGCAGCCTTCACTGGAGTTGGGGAGATGAGTTCACAAGAGAGCAGTCGTACCTTCCTCGCACTAATATTCTGGTTACCAAACTTCATTCGCAGTCATTAGCTTTGACGCTAGAGTTTAGAGATGTAGTGCCGGAAAGTGGTGCAGCCCTGCATCGCACTGTACGCGTCACTAGCCACTCTTCTAGTAACGTCGAACTGGGGATATTTACCTTTGGTGACTGGAATATTGACGGCATACGAACCGGCAATGGCATCTGCTATGACCAGGAAAATGATGTGCTTATACAGCGCCACAGGTCGACAACAGCAATCTTTGGCGGGGACATGCTGCAGATGTGGCAGTGCGGCAAAGCAGGTCGTAACTGGGGAAACAACGCGATTTATGACATGGAAGATGGTTGGCTGAACAGGCAGGATCTTGAAATTGGTGACGTTAACTGGGCGATTGGTAGAAGGATAGCCCTTGAACCCGGAGCCAGCACCAGTTTCACTGTCATCTTTGTTACCGCTGCAAACGATAGCGAAGCGATTAGCCTTTGGAACCGGATGAAAAACCACTCGCACGAAAGCATTTGTGAGGAACGTGAATCGCTTGATCTCAAGTCACTAGAGCCGGGCCTAAACACGCTCATGTCGGTTCTTAAGGGCCACAACGGTCATCCAGCGGCTGTTATTCCAAAGCACCTCCAGGAGGCTTATGAACGGTCACTGCTCTGCTTGCCCCTGCTGTGTGGACGCGAGGGTGTTGCTGTTGCAGCACCTGAATTTGATCCCGAGTTTGTTTCCTGCGGGGGGTATGGGTACTTCTGGCCACGGGACGGAGCGGAGTACCTGAGCGGCTTGTTAGATGCCGGATACCCCCAGTACGCAATAGGCTGTTTCGACTGGTGTACGCGTCATCAGGATTCTTCCGGTTTGTGGCACCAGCGCTACTTTCTTAATGGGCAGGCTGCACCTAACTGGTGCCTGCCGCCCCATCACCTGCAGATTGACCAGGTGGGTGCTGTGCTGTGGGCAATGGGTAAGTGGACCTTACAGGGCGGTGAGCTCAGCAAAGACCATAGGGATATGATGCGCAAGGCCGCATGTTATCAACGATCGCGCCTTACCTCACAGGGTGTACATGCATCTGCGTTTGATACCTGGGAGACCTTTATAGGCTCGTTTACATATTCCAACGCAGCCTTATGGGCAGGCTTCAAAGCTGCAGCTTCCATCCTGAATGATAGCGAATTTGAGGATGACGCCAAGCGGATGAAAGATGGTGTACTGCACCACTTTGTTCATAACGGCGCGCTCACAAGGGGGTTTAACGAGCACGGACAAGCCGATGTAACGATTGACTCATCTGCGCTAGGGGCCATCGAGCCATTCGGGCTACTTGACCTAACAAACGGGCACGAGTTAGCAATTGCGGAAGGTACGCTCAACACTATCACGAGCCAACTGGAGACAGATTGGGAGGGTGGACGAGCAATACGCCGGTTTCAGGGAGACGCTTACGTTGGAGGGGTTCCGGCCTGCGTAAATACGCTGTGGATGGCGAGATGCTGTTGCACCGTGGCCGAACGCTTACTAGAACTTGGACGACGTGAGGATAGCCTTGAGCTTGCGGACAGGGCCGAGGGATACCTCACCACAGTTCTTAAACGCGCAACATGCACAGGGCTGCTTCCTGAATTGATGCAGGGCCCGGATCAACAACGGTTTTGGGCGGCACCCCATGGTTGGGCAATGTCTAGTTATGTCTCTGCGTTGCTCAAACTGGCACGATTACGAACAAATTTGCAGGTGCTTCAAAAATAGGTGTAGTAGTTTATTGCGGTTTGTGGAATATATCTGCATACGTAGATGTGGAGGCAGACGCATGAAGTGGGAGTTCGTTGGTAACGAGGTCATTGAAGTAACAGGCCCGGAAGGCAGCTTTGAGCTGCACCAGATAAATGTGCGCGTGTTTAGACGTCGCATAACGACAGGTTGGATAGTTGCTACCATTGGCAGGCACGGTGAAGGTATGGGCTCCTCTATGGTATTTGTTCAGGATCCCGAGCACAGCTGGGACCTGGCAGCAGAACGGGAAGAGTACGCTAAGGCCAAGGCAGCTTAATCATTTCAAAACAACAACAGTACAAGACCACCTAACGCACTGCAGCGCTAGGTGGTCTTTGTTATTTTGTGGGGCTTTACCGGCCTTGTTTATGCTGGTATTGTGGCTTACGTCCCGATTATCCCTCGTATGTAAGCGTTATACCTGCCAGATTGATTGCTTGCCAATGTGCCGCGTCCGCACTCTTTACGACTACGGTTAGGGTGCCGCTTGAGGGAACTGTAACCGTTCCACAGTCCACGTCACTGTACACCGACCAATCCGAAGTTTTGGCTACCGCAGCCGTTACGCTTGCTTGCCCCACGCTCACGGTAATAGACGGCATGCCTGTTGGGCATGACGCCTTCGCCATTATCCGCCAGGTACCAGTACTCGCGATATTAACGTGCCATTCCGCGTAATCAGACGGGCTATTCCAAAACCCGATGTCTGGAAGACCACGCATCTCTACCTGAAGTGCCCCGTGAAGCTGGGCGGTTTGAGGTGTAAGTACTGCTTTTCCGTTAATCTCCTGCAGTGGCGCCAGGGCTGGTATTACAGGCTGCGATTTTGCCACATCAAGCCCTTCGATCTTTAGAACCCAGGCGTAATCACACGGTGGGTTTTGTGGGAGGGTGACCATGAGGCCGTCGGATGTGCGCTTGAAATCCACTTCGCGGGTGCTGCCTAGAAGGCTAACGTGGCTTACTTCGCCCACAATGCCTGGTGCATTCGCTGCCAGCGCCCTTATTGCGACCTCCATATTGGTAGGCCATGCAAAGAAGGCTGCGTACAGCGTGTTGCCCTTGGTGGTAAAGCGGAAGTCCTTTTCGGTAAGCGTGTCGTGACCGTTATCTGAACCAGGGAGCCCCGGCCCTTCACCATAAATCTTCCACGGGCGCGTATCATGTATCGCCTCGCTGTTTACTTTCATCCAGTTGGTAAAGCCCTGCAGAAAGAGGAACTCATCGGGATCGGGCGACCCATCACCCTTCAGAGGAATGTTGAGCATAAGGTTACCGTTTTTACTTACGATATCCAGCAACATTCTTGCGACCTGATAGGGTGTTTTGTATGCATGGTTTTCATATAGGGAGAGCTGATAGTGCCAGTTACCAATACAGGTATCGGTTTGCCACGGAATTGGCTCAATTGCCTGTGTCCGTCCTCGCTCATGGTCCTCAACCATGCATTTGCGCTGCTGGTCGTTAAGGCCTTTGCCGTTGAGCACTACGTTTACCTTGCCATCCCGCTTGATGCTCTGGTTGTAGTAGTAAGACATAATGCGCAGTCCCGCATCGCTAACAGGGTAAAGCGGCAGAACGGTGTCATCAAAGTAAAGAACGTCTGGGTGGTATTTATCTATAAGATCAATGACACGGTTATAGAACTTCGTGATATACGCACGATCTGGCTTAACGCAACCTGGTGCGGTAAATTGCCATGAGAAGACGCCCGGCTTGTGGTTCTGGGCGTACAACTGCACATTAGGGTCGAGACCCTGCCACCACAAGCCCTTTCCGTCGGCCAGTGTCATAACGCCATCGTATTTCACGCCCTTGTAAGGGCCTTTTGTATCTGCACCCTGTGCAACTTCAAACCAGTTCCAGGCGTGTGAGGCGTGAACCGAGACACCAAACTTTAGGCCGGCGCTCCTTGCTGCATGAGCCCACTTACCAACTATGTTCTGCATTGGACCAATGCGGGTAGAGTTCCAGGGTTGGTAAGTACTGTCCCAGCAGTCGAAGTTATCGTGATGGTTTGCGAGAGCAAAGAAGTAGCGCGCACCGGCCTCCTTGTAGAGACTAATAAGCTTCTCAGGCTCCCACTTGTCTGCTTTCCAGATATGGTCAATATCCTTGAACCCGAACTTGGACGGGTGACCATAGTGCTTGCAGTGGTACTCATACTGGGCACTTCCTTCCTGGTACATGCCTCGTGCATACCAGTCGCCCTGCTCCGGCACACATTGTGCACTCCAGTGGGCCCAAATGCCAAACTTGGCATCCCGAAACCACTCTGGGCATTCGTACGTTTCGAGGGAGTCCCACGAGGGTTGGAATGGTCCATCGATGACTTCCGCCTGTGCGGAGGCGTTTGCTTGAGTGTCCAAAGCGGGCAGCAATGCTAATCCTGCTGCCGCTGCGGCGCTTCTGCGAAGGAATCTTCTGCGAGATAGTGACATCAGTTACTCCTGTGATTACGCTTGGCTCATCAGCCTTGAGAGACGATTGCACTAAAAGTATTCGCAGAAAATTCGCTATATCCTTCAAGTTCGTGTGATTTTGGTACAACTATGGGGCTAATTGATCGTGCTGCCTGCACGAAGTGACTGACCTAACGTTTTTGCAGTCTTTGATGAGGTTTATGCCATTGAGAGCGCCAACACCGTCATGACACTGGCGATTTTGCAAATTGAGCACGTTCAACGTGCTGTTTTTCGGCTGAATACGCTTCTAGGTTGCAGGCTATATTTTGCACGCAATGAGGTCTACCAGAGCGGAAAGTCCCAAGTGACCGTTACCCTCCGCAATCTCGGCTTCGTACGTTACAAGCAGTTCAATCTGCATATCCGAGAACGCATGGCTCAGCAATTCGTCGGTATAGAGGTGATCAATATGGCTAGGACCTCCAGTACCGTGCTTGGGCTGGCTGGTGTGGTAGCCCTCTAATAAGATCACGCCACCAGGTTTAACCGCCCGCTTCATATGCTCAAAGAGCATATTGCGTTGTTCAGGAGTAGCAAACTGCACAAATATGCCGACAACTGCATCGTACTTGTTTTGGGGCCAATCCCAGTGAAAGAGGTCACCATGTTCTATTTTAAGTTTAGCGTTGCGATTCTGTGAGAGGAGCCGCGCGCGCTCTACTGCCGTTACAGATCCCTCCAGTGTGTGCACATCAAAGCCTTGCTCAGCAAGGTAAACTCCATTACGACCTTCCCCATCCGCTACAGACAGTACCGAACCACCCGGATTAATTCTGTTCCAATGTTTAACGAGAAAAGAGTTAGGATGAACTCCAAATAGGTAGTCTGTTGTGCTTGAATACCGCTCCTCCCAATGCGTTATTTGGGGTGATGTGCTCATTTGAACCGCTCCTGAAAAATGTGTTAATTTTATTACGCATACTGGCCGTCTATTTATCTCTTTATCGATTTCCCATCGGCAGGGCACCAGCCGAGTAAAATCGACTTCTTAATGCATGCACAGATGGCTAATGAGCACTAATGTACGAACAGACGCAAGTTCTCCCAAATTCCTGCCGGTAATTCGTTGCGCTCCTATGGTTTACATAGAGCCTCACTGGTAAAGCCGAATGCCAAGTGGCCAGCTTGTCCAAATTTAACGGTACAATGACTGCTATTGTGGCGGTGCAACCATTTCAATATTCGGTTTATTGCGTGTAGGCGCGAGCTTAGTTTAGTTTGATGAGGAGATGACAATATGAAGCTTCGATCCGTTGCAGTAGCATTTGCGCTAACCGTTTGTGCTACAGGACTGCTAGCACAGGGGCCGAAACCGACGCCTGTATCGCTTTGGCACAACGTGCAAGGCGTAATCAACGGAAAGCGGCTTTTACCAGGCAGCAAGCGGTTTCAACCTGGTTCGCGCAATGCTGATTACTACACCATCGACGGCGTAAACGCAATTGCCCGCTCGTACGTTCTAAAGCATCACGGTGTCGTGCAATGTAGCAATTTTCCCAACGGCAGCCTTCTCATTAAACAGAACTATGATGTGAGCCATAAGCTTGTTAACATTACAGCGATGTTGAAGTGCAAGGGTTACGACACCGCAGATAACGACTGGGTAATGGCCAATTATTCGCCTGCTGGCAAGGCAATAGCGTTTGGCAAGGTTGCGCTGTGTATAAATTGCCACGCTATCGCAGCGAAATCCGACACGGTCTTCGCACCACCGCCTGCCAATCTATTGTCACCTAAAACTATTCATGTTTACTTCCCCGCGAAGAAGATCACCATTCCATACCTGAAGCTGCTAAAGAAGTATCCGCACTCAATTATGCAGTAGCGTACAACTATTGCTCGTGGCGAGCCATGCGCTGTTAACGTTCAATGGTCTGGGTACGGCCAAACCGTCCAAGTAGCAGCAAGTCGTAGGTAATCTTTATGGTGCCCGCCACGAGGAATGGGACTGCTGCTGGCCCATATGCTGCTAGGAGCATACCTGCGAGCGACGGTGCGGCTGCCGCTCCTGCAGTGCGTGCAACCCCGGTAATACCAGCTGCTGCAGAGCGCTCCTCTGGTTTTACGGCCGCCATGAGAAATGACTGTCGCGTAGGTACATCCATTTGTGAAATGGAAAATCGTAACAGCAGCACAACAATGGCGAGTGGCAGGTTTGGCATGAGCGGTATTAGCATAAGCAGTACGTTAGAGGGAATGTGCGTAAAGACCATGGTATTCACCAACCCAATGCGTTTTGCAATGGCCGCTGCACCTAGTGCGGAAAACCCCGCTAAAAGGTTTGCCCCAAAAAGTATGCTTCCCACTACGGGAATGGAAGCACCATATTTTAAGTGAAACCAGTAGGATATATAACTTTGAAGCACCAGCCCGCCACCGAACGAGTCCATGGCAAACAGCACCGAGAGGATCATCACCGTATTCCGGGATGAACTTAACCCATCTCTTCCCACGGCTGAACGCCCGTGAGATTCCCCTTGGGTAGGCTCTATACCTGGCGAAACGAAAAGATATGCTGCGGTTTCCAGTACAACAGTAGCCATATACACAAGCAAGATGGGATGAAAGCCTGGCGCAACTGCATGCCGCGGTGCATGATCGAGCAGCGATATGCCGCCTGCCGCCAATGCCCCCAAAGCAGCGGCCAGCATGCCTGCCATGTTGTACAGGGCAAACAGTCGCGTACGCTCGGTTCCCGTTGCGTGGCTTGCTAGTGCAGCCTGCTCCAACGCCTGGAACGGACCCACTTCCTTGCTGGCGGGTGGTACAAACCCCAACACGATAGCGCATCCCACTGCTGTGGAATTGTGGACGACGGCAAGAACGACTGCGGACACAACTGCAGGTGATAGAGAAATGAGCAGAGCACGGCGTCGACCGATCCTGTCTGCCATGGTGGTGATTCGTAGCGTGAGGAGGGCGGAAGCGGCCAGCCCACCGGTAATAAGGAACCCAGTGGCAGCAGGCGTAAAGCCGGTTGCTACGAGAAACAGTACCAGTACCACAGACATAATTCCGGCGCCAAACATTCGCAGTGTACGAGCGGCGAACAGCAAGTTGACATCCTGCCGTTGTGCATTGAGAACCGTGTTTTTTAACAAAAATGTACCTCTCTGTAATGTGCGGTTCTACGCGATAACTGCCAAAACTCGACGTTCGCATTATGGCACAACGTTCCCCCAAGAAGCTGTAAGCGGCTGTCGTCTGCTAGGCGTTGTAGCTAAGGATTCGTGGGCAAGCTAGCGGAGTTTGAGTGCCAATGGGCACGGAGCCTATGTTTGTGTGCTTGACACACTAGGGTGGCACGGGTACACTGACCCGTATCGCTGGTACAGCGGAAAGGACTTTTGGCAATTGATGCTCCTAGGAACACAATCGGTAAATTCTAATGGTGAACTGGAAATAGGTGGTTGCACGGCTTCGGATCTGGTTGCCAAATTTGGAAGCCCCCTGTATGTCATGGATGAGGCCGCTATACGTACTGCGATGCGCAGTTATCGCAAGGCGTTCGAGTCGCGATACCCACGCACCTCTTTTTACTATGCTTCGAAAGCTTTTCTCTGCATGGCTATGGCCGCAATCGTAGAGCAGGAAGGTTTCTGCATGGATGTTGCG
>JAJZFK010000294.1 GCA_021805405.1 bacterium | reverse complement strand
CAACCTTACTCCACCCGTAGGTACGGCACCTGCAGGCGGTGCCCCTACAGGAAGTGCACCTGCCAGCGGGTATAATGGCTTGCCCGGGCAGAATTCACCGCGGCAAGCCGGCCAGACCAACGGTGGTGTGGCCGCTGGCACCGGCACGGGAACCAATTCTGGCAACTAAGCCATAAGGTTTACTGCTAACCTGTAGTAAACTGCCAAAAGTTCACTTTATTACGCGCAACAGCCAAATTCATATATCTGCGCACATAGTATCAGAGGATTCTCAATTTATGACGTCTAGAACGCTCTATGACATGTTTCTCGAGACAGTGCGTGCGCACGGTGACAGCCCGGCAGTGGGCACACGCAAGAGCAGAACTGCGCAGGTAGAAACGATCACCTATAATGAACTGCAAGCCGTTGTTACAAAAATGCAGCGGGCACTCCACGGACTTGGGCTACAGCAGGGTGACAGATTTGCACTCATGTTCCACGACAATCGCGCCGAATGGGCCATTGCAGACCTTGCATCCCAGGCCTTGGGGGTCATTACGGTACCCATCTATGGCACCCTGCCAGCTTCCCAGGTCGAATTCTATCTCCGTGACTCCGACGCCGCTGCAATTTTTGTGTCAGACGCTAAGCAGCGTTTAAAAGTTGAACAGGTACGCGGTAACCTACCGCACCTAAAGACTATCATAAGCCTTGAGCAGGCCGATGAAACACAAGGTTGGCTGAATTATCACGAACTTCTTGAGAGACAGGGCGCTACAGCGGACGAGCTTGCAACATTAGCGCGGCAAGTGAAACCAGATGACATTGCAACTCTCATCTACACGTCGGGTACCACTGGTGATCCGCGCGGTGCCATGCTTACTCACATGAATATGCTTCAGACATGTGATGGCGTTATCTCCGATCATATTGCAGACCTTGGCCCCGGTGACGTCATGCTCTCGTTCCTTCCCCTTAGCCATATTACCGAGCGATCTGGCGGTCAGTATATGCCCATAAGGATGGGAGCATGCATCGTCTACTCCCTGGGCCTGCTAGCACTAACCGATGAGATCCAGAAATCCGTGCGGCCCACGGTACTTCTTTGCGTGCCTCGCCTTTGGGAGTCTATGCATGAACGGTTTCTGGATGCTGTACAGAAGTTCGAGCCGCGTAAACGGAAACTCGTGGAGTGGGCTATTACGGTAGGTGAGGAGACAGCTGCTCTGCGATCTCGTGGAAAGGTAATTGGCCCGTTGCTGAGGGCACAGCACGCCCTCGCCGAAAGGCTCGTGCTTGGCAACGTGCGTGCGCAGGTTACTGGAGGGCGACTTCGTTACTGCGTATCTGGCGGTGCACCGTTAAAGCCTGCTACCGCTCGATTCTTCCTCGGTATCGGTATCCAAATCCTCGAAGGCTACGGTATGTCGGAGTGCAACATTATTGCAATTAACCGACCAAACCGGCAGCGAATAGGTACAGTTGGCAACATTATGCCGGGTACCGAGATTAAGTTTGCGCAGGATGGTGAGATACTGGTACGCGGCCAGGGTAGAACACCAGGTTACTTTAACCAGCCAGAAGCGACAGCCACCACCATCGACGAGGAAGGCTGGTTCCATACAGGCGACATTGGTGAAATGTCACCAGACGGATACCTGAGCATAACCGACCGTAAGAAGGACCTGCTTGTGCTAAGCAACGGCAAGAAGGTGGCCCCGCAGCTTATTGAGGCACAACTTAAAAACAGTCCTTATATTACGGAAGCCGTTCTTTTTGGCGATAACCAACCGACGGTAGTCGCACTTCTAGTACCCTCGTTCGAGCGCCTGCAGGAGTGGGCCACAGCGAACTCGGTAGCCGCAAGCTCACCGTCAGAACTGCTTAAGCTTCCCGAGATTACCAAGCTTTTCAAAAAGGAGATAGAGAACTGCTCGCGTGATCTGGCAGACTTTGAGCGAGTTCGCGATTTTAGGCTGGCACCCCAGCCTTTTGGTATAGAAAGTGGCGAACTGACACCAACTTTGAAGGTGAAGCGCAAGTTCGTGGCGAATAAGTATAGCGATTTAATAACATCCATGATGCGGGGATAAGGCGAATTTTCTTCGCGCTTAACAAGCTACCAGGCGCGCGGCACGTTACCTTAAGGAGAAACCTGTTGTACGACGAATCCAGTTCGGTACATGTCAGCTACTTTGTGTTGTGTGATCAGGTAATCACCGAGGCAAACACAAGCAAGCAGTCACTCATCGGAATCTATTCTGCCATCACTGCGCCGCAGATACCCTTTAGTGTCAACGTAGCAGTCGCCATTGGTTTGCGCGTTACTTCACCAGAGCCCCGCGTAGTAACTTTGCAGGTACTTGACCCGGCAGGAAACGCAGTATTCAGCCCTGCGGAACTGCCATTCGACTGGAATGCAGTTAAGTCTGGTTTATTGGGTGGGGAGTTCGCAACGTTGCAGATTCACCTGAATCTTCAGATGATGCCCATCAATGCGGCTGGTCTATATCGGGCGCAGCTTATGCTAGATGGACAGTTGATATCCCAGTACCTTCTGTCTGTTGTAAGGCACGTTCCACAGCCTGTGCGAAATCCCGGTGCCCACATCAATTAAATTCCATCGATGAAGCGGCCAGGGCTGAAACAGTTTTCAGGGTCCAGGCGATCCTTAAGCGCCCTGTGCAATTTTGCCTCTGGCCGCACCTTTCCCCATCGACTAAATTGCCCCAATTCAATCACTAGCGACGAAACATAGGTAAATCGAACATTGCCTTCCGTAGGCAAAAAATCGAGTAACTGCCACGGCCAGAAATCAGTGCCATCCTCTGCAGTGAGAAACATTTCGCCAGTGCCAGGTAAAACGGTTATGCAGATATCGCTACATTTCGCGGTGATTCTCACGGCGAGTGCGGGGAGATCTGTTGGCAGTACAGAGCAGTGAGCAGTCCATAGTAACCCGGTTCGCTTCGCCGGTGAAGTAGAATTTAGCAGATAATCATCCTGTTCATTGGTCGCAACCTCTCCAGGCTGAAAACCTAACGGCCTGAGAATATCTTCAATAGCCTGCCTCTGCCAGCTAATCCTCTCGCCTAAACCCTGCAGGTAGGCGGCCAGTGTCGGCCCATGCCCGTTAAAATCATTCGTAACACTAAATCCCGCAGTAAACAGCCTGGACAGGTGGAGATTTAATCCAGCCGTTAGCGCCGAACCAAGGCTTGGCGCACGCCATATTGCGGTAATGGCCTCATCGGTGAGCACCGTAGTTTTAAAATTAACACCGGCTAGTATTCCCAATGTGCCGAACGCCCCTGCAAAAAGCTTGCACAGGTCGTAACCTGCCACGTTCTTAACGACCTTGCCACCGCCCTTAATTACGGTGCCGCCGCTCATTACAGCCGTTAGACCGATCAGCAGATCGCGTGGAGCTCCAAACGAAGCCCTAAGCATACCGGCGCGGTTGGTTGAAACGATTCCACCAAGCGTAGATACTGCAGGATGCGGCAACTTAAGGGGTAGGCGCTGATTATGCGCGGCAAGCAGCTGCTGAACGATGTCCAACGTTGCGCCGGCTTCGCAAACGACCACCATCTCGTCTGGTTCGTACTCAAGCACGCGGTTCATGGAGGAAAGCAGAACTATAACGTACGGGCGTGAGGGTGGCGCACCTGTGGCAAGATCTGTGCCTCCTCCTACAGCAACAAGCGCAGCACCCCGTTGCGCACAGCGCGCGACTGTAGCAGCCAGCGCGTCAATGTTGGGAGGCGCCACGATGGCCAGCGGCGGCGGCCAATCCCAGGGAAGCTCTACTGGAATGTGCGACAACAACCCGCAGTCTCCCAGGATCGTGGCTAGTTGTTGGGCATACTCAGTAAAATCCACGGTTATTTCGTCTTTTTTGCATCACTTGATTTAGAGCAACTCAAGGCTTGCTGCAGCAGGACAGAGACGCGCCACTGCTGCAGCACTCTAGCCTACAAGGTACGACCACAAACTTCCACCAACGGCTTTAGTCGCTCGATCATCGGTCCAAAGTAGTCTGTGGTTAGCGATTGAGCCCCATCCTTCAGCGCCTGATCAGGATGTGGATGCACTTCTATCAAAAGGCCGTCGGCACCCGCAGCTACGCCCGCTCGCGTCATTGCCTCCACCAGACTGCGCCGACCAGTACCCTGGCTGGGATCAAGCACAATGGGGAGGTGCGAAAGCTCTTTCACTGCGGGTATAGCCGAAATATCCATGGTGTTTCGCGTATAGGTCTCGAAGGTGCGAATACCCCGCTCACAGAGCATAACGTTGGGGTTACCGCCAAGCAGCACATACTCCGCCGCCTGCAGCCACTCCTCTATCTTTGCCCACATACCTCGCTTCACCATGACAGGCGTCTTCACCTGCCCAACCTCGCGCAATAGGTCATAGTTCTGCATGTTGCGGGTGCCAATCTGAAGGATGTCGGCGTATTTGCACACGAGTTCTACGTTGCGAGGATCCATCACTTCGGTGATAACCCGCATACCTAGCGAGTCGGCGATGTCGCGTAGCATCTTTAGCGCATCCTCGCCATGGCCCTGAAACGAATAGGGTGACGTGGACGGTTTATACGCACCACCACGAAGTATTCGCGCACCTGCTGCGTAGCACGCCTGTGCGGACTCCAGCGTCTGTTCATATGTCTCTACGGTGCAAGGTCCTGCCATCAGCGCAATCTGTTTGCCACCTACGGGAACGCCCTTTACATCAATGACAGTGCCTTCGGGATGAAATTCCCGGCTTGCAAACTTGTAGGGGCGCAAAATGCCAATCACCTGCTCTACGCAGGAGAGCGCTTCCAGCGACTCCATGTATCGACCCTTATCAGCCTCTGGTACACCAATCGCACCGATAACAGTTCGCTCGGTGCCATAAATGGGATGCACCCCATAGCCCCAATCCGTAATGCGCTTCTCTACATCGGCTATCTGCTCTGCGGTGGCGCCGCGCGCCATCACAACAATCATCTTGTTTTCCTTCCTGCAAGTTACGACTTCGTCATTTTACCTTTGTCGGCAGCCTGGGCATTGTTTCTTGCCTCATCGCGATTAGCGAGCATCTCATCAACCGTCTTTGTATGCAGACGTGCCGCTCCTGCTGTGTTCAACAAATTAACGCGGCTTCCGCTTGCCACCGCGTCATCCAGCCGTTTATGAGCAGCAGATATCTCAGTGGCATACTGCGGTAGCCACCCCGCCTGTGCTGTAAGCATGTGGTCGGTCATCTGCCACACCTCTTCGGGATCACAAACAGCACCTACCAGAGGATCGTGAAGCATCGCCTGCTTTAGCAGGTTAATATCTCCGTGAACCGCCGCCTCCATGCCCATTTCCTGAACACGGACAGACGACGAACACGTAGCAGCGCACGCCATTGGCAGGTCACCGACTACAGGCATATTGATTCCAGTTCTATCTACATAACCAGGAATCTCAATTACACAGCCGTCGGGCAAGTTTGTTATGTTACCATGATTCACCACATTAAAGTGTCCTCGGTAAACCCTTCCGGTCTCAAGTGCTTCAATAATGTATGAGCCATGTTCCTCGCTACGCTTGTCACTTGTAAATTTGGGAGGATCCGCCTTAAGCCAGTTTGGAAAATCGGTTTCAAACCAGTTCCGGCCCTCAGTACACACGCGAAGGTAACCTCCTGTCTCGCCATTTATCCAGCTAGAGAGGTCAATCCATTTGTTGATCTGATCAACGCGCTTGCGATACCACGGCAGGTATTCGCTGAGGTGTCCGTTCGACTCAGTGCTATAATATCCAAATCGCTTAAGCACATCTATGCGCACTTTTTCTGTGCGTGGGTATTCCGGGTGTGCCTCGAAGAGTTCAAGCAGACGCGGTAGCATGTCCATCCCGCGCCATTTAACTTTAACAAACCACGTTTGGTGATTGATCCCGGCCGCAACAACGTCTACATCCGTGCGGTGCAACTTTTCATCCGGCCCGATAAGGCCATGGGCCCGTGCCCACAGCTCGATACACGAAGTAATCTGCCAGTGCGCACCCTGCACCCCATGGCATAGGCCAACGGTGTTTACTCCGCCATATTTGTTGCATGCCCACGTATTCATCGCCATAGGGTTTGAATAGTTCAGGAATAGGGCGCCTGGCTTGGCAGTTTCACGGATATCCTTGCAGAAGTCTAGTAAAGCAGGAATGGTGCGCTGCGCATACATAATGCCACCGGCGCAGAGCGTGTCTCCCACGCACTGGTCCACCCCGTACATTAGCGGTATGTCGATGTCCGATTGGAAAGCTTCCAGGCCTCCCTGTCGTATCGTACTAATAATGTAGTCGGCCCCCGCTATCGCGCTACGCCGATCGGTAGACGCCTCCACACGCGCTGGTAAATTATTACCGGCAATATCGCTTCGGCATAACTCAGCAACCATATCAAGGTTCTGCTCAGAAATATCTGTAAGGCCAAAGGTTGTATCTGCAAATTCGGGTACAGTGAGCACGTCCGCGAGCAAACGCCTGGTAAAACCGATGGAACCTGCCCCAACCATTGCAATCTTTATTGACATCATTGTTCTCCAGAATAGAGATATTACACCTTGGATACCCTGCGGCTACAAGAGTTTACCCGGTTTATAACGATACGTAAGCAATGTTGGTCTTAACCGTTGTTCAGTCCGAGGCCTACATGGAGCAGGGATTGTACTTGTCGGCGGCAAATATTGCTCTTGAAATGAAGTCAATTAGTGAGCCTAAAGCTGGGCTTATTCGCTAGTTGCGGGGCGCAAGCCGTGGTTCTGAAAGGTTAGTCGTCCACACTACAACCGAAGTCTTGGTAGAGTAAGCCAACCTGGGGAAACGCAGACAAAGGTCCTATGAATATTCTGACATTCGTATTAGTAGCTGCACAGATTTCTACTACAACCTTAGGTCTACGAACAGATGCTGCATCCAATGTTTTTGTGTTGGGTGCACCATGTGTCGTATCAGTTAACGGGAGCCAACCACAAGGTTCTGTTCACTATTTGTTGGAGACTGTTGATGGTAAGGTTGTGCGTTCAGGCGATGCCGGCCCAACTCTCACGCTGCTAAACTTGCCGGTTGGCTGGTACTCGCTATCGGTAACCAAAGGCAATGAGTCGGCGAATGTGCCCATAGCGGTGGTCTATCCGGTGCGCAGACTGCCGCATGGGCCAGTGGCAGTCGACGCAGGAAGCGCCTGGCTCGTGCCTCCTTCGCAATTCCGGAACGCCGCTGAGTTACTGCGCCTGGCAGGACTAGGCTGGATACGAGAACGCTTTGCGTGGCGTGATGTGGAGCAGAAGCGCGGCAAGTTTAATTGGGGCCGGTATGATGCGTGCGTAGCTGCCGAATCGGCACAGGGTCTACGGATAGACGATATTTTTCATGATGCACCTGCGTGGGCGCGCCGTGATCACGCAATCAACCGATTTCCCGATGATCTTAGAGACGCCTACAACTTCTGCCGCAAACTTGCCAAGCACTATCGAAATCTGGTGCAGACGTGGGAGGTATGGAACGAAGCCGACGGCGGTTTTTCTATAGATAATGCGGACGAGTACGCTGCTTTTCTTAAAGCCTGCTACCTGGGCTTTAAAGCAGGTAACCAGCAGGTGCGGGTGGCGCAGGTGTCATTTGCGAATCCGGCATCGCGATACGAATCCGAACTTTACCAGAACGGTACGCAGTTCTATTTCGACATCTATAACTACCACGAGTACTTGAACCCAATGGATTATACAGCTAGAGCCGAGGGCCATTTTGCGTTATTGAGGCGGGCGGGTGTGGTTGGCAAACCGGTGTGGGTAACCGAAGCGGGAGTTAATGACGGAGAAACTGGAGACGAGTTAAATTTGGCGCAGGCGCGCGTACAGTCGGAATTTATCCCACGTTCCTACGCAATGTCGCTTGCATCCCAAACTACACGCCACTTCTTCTTCGTGTTTCCTCACTATAATGAGCCAGGAGTTGAATGGGGTGTGCTTACGAAGGGGTTGCTGCCTTACCCCGGTTACAGCGCGTTAGCAGCGACCGCGCATTTCCTGGGTAACGCAACCTATATGGGTGAGGTACCGGTGCCTGATGATCATAGAATAGTTATGCAGGCGTTTAAACAGAAGTCTTTGGGAGTGGCGGTGATCTGGCGAAATGGCGCAAACCACAGTTTTACGATTCCATCCGCTCTTAAGCACGCACATTTTTACAATGCGGTGGGTACCCCCATTACTCTCCCAGACTCACTAGGCGCAGATCCCCTGTTTGCAACCTGTCCACTTGGTCCTCTACGTGCTGCGGCAAAAAAATTGAAGATACCAGAGGTTCCAACTGGCATGGCTCCCCCCGAACCAAAGCTGCGCCTCATCGTAATGCGGCTGAACCTACCAGATAACACGATTGCTCGGCAGGTGTTCGCCTACGAGATGAAAGCAAGAGTAACTCCGTTTACCCTGCAGATATACAACTTTTCGCACAAGCCCTTTCGTGGTAATGTTCACCTGCGTATTCCCTCGCCCTGGCAGGTTCACGTAGAACGTACTTTAGTCGATGTACTACAAATGGGCCGCACGACCCTCACGGGCCATATTACGCTGCCGTCTAACGCCGGACTTCACCACGTAGACCTCACCGGCTTCGTCACCCTTCCCGCGGAGCCAAATATAACCAGTTCACGTATTGACCTCCGTTGCCTTCCGAGCCCTTCCATTCTGAAATCAGGAATGAACCTGCCTATAGACAGGCAACTTGCATGGAGTGCAAATACCTCTGCCAATGGCACAACTGCGATTTCGCGGGCAGCAGCCGACGCCGTGAGGTTTGCATTTTCCTTCACAGGTTCAGCAGATAAATGGGCTTATCCTATGCTGGATGTCTCCTCACTTGGCGACCTGAGCCGGTTTAACGCAATTGCGCTAGACTACCGCACAACAGATTGTGGTACTGGCACTATTGTACGAATTCTGTTAGGAAAACAGAACGGATCTGTCTACTTTACTGCTGACGGCTTTCCTCCAGCGGCAACCTGGAAACACATTGTTGTACCCTTTACATGGCTGTCATACGGCACTTTTAGCGCGCCAGATCCTGTAGGACGGCTACTGGGGCATCATCTTGTGAAGGTAATGGTGGGCATAAACACCAAATGCACCAAGGCAGTACTAGAAATCAGGAACCTCTCTTTCAAACAACTACCGCAGTAAAGCTGCGCTCCAGCAGTCTGCCATGATTTGCGCCTAACCATTTAAAAGACAATCGTAAGATCATCGGCTTAACGACACGTTACGCAACCGTAGGGAGTTGCTAACTACCGTAACACTGCTCATGGACATCGCAAATGCAGCAATCATGGGGCTTAATCCTCCCATAGCAGCAAGTGGTATTCCAATGATGTTGAATATAAATGCCCAAAACAGGTTTTGTCGTATTATCTTCATTGCTGCGCGAGAAAGCATAATCGCACTGCCAACCCCGCTGAGGTCCGCGCGCAACAACGTGACGTCTGCAGCCTCCATGGCAGCGTCAGATGCAGCACCCATAGCAATACCCAGGTCCGCTTGGGCCAATGCCGGCGCGTCGTTCACTCCATCGCCCACCATGGCGACCATAAAGCCGTCCTTTTGCAGTGATTTAACAGCTGCGGACTTTCCATCTGGCTTAATCTGCGCGCGCACGTTATTTATGCCGACCTGAGCCGCAACGGAGGCAGCAACCCGCTCACTGTCGCCAGTAAGCAACTCAACTTCAAGCCCCATCCGCTTTAGAGACTCTATGGCCGCTGCAGCACCGGGTCGAACGGTATCTGCAACTGCAAGAATGCCTGCGAATCGTCCGTCCACCGCTACAAAAACAGTCGTTCTGCCAGCCTGCTCCAGCTCCTGCGCACGAGCAGCCATGTCATCGGGTATGCCAATTGATCGGCTTGTTAACTGCTCGTGCACGCCTACAAGGATCGTTCTACCACCGGCGACCGCTTCAATTCCTATGCCAGGTGTACTGTTAAACGTGGAAACAGCAAGCAGGTCGCCATCCAGGTCTGCACCCTTCACGATGGCAGCTGCCAAGGGATGTTCGCTACTCTTCTCGGCTGAAGCCGCCAGTACACGCAGCTGCGACTCTGTGAATTCTGGTGAGGGCAGTACGTCTGTGAGCACAGGCTTCCCTATGGTGATCGTCCCCGTTTTATCGAGCACTACCCGGTTTATGTTATGGGCACGCTCCAGCGATTCTCCATTTTTAATAAGGATACCCATCGCTGCACCACGTCCAGTGCCTACCATGATCGCGGTGGGGGTAGCAAGCCCCAACGCACAGGGGCATGCAATAACCAGCACAGCCACCGCAGGAACCAGGCACGCGGCAAGAGGCTGGTGCAGCACGACCAGGCGCACACCAAACGTAAGTGCCGCAATAACTAGCACGACTGGCACAAACACCGCAGAAACGCGGTCTGCCAGCCGTTGTACGGGTGCCTTGCTACCTTGTGCGTCCTGTACCAGGCGCACCATGTGCGCGAGTACGGTATTCGAGCCTGTAGCAGTAGCACGAAACAGTAATGCGCCTGTTCCGTTTACAGTGCCACCTGTTACCGTTGAACCCCCTGTCTTTTCTATCGGCAGAGCTTCGCCCGTAATGAGTGACTCGTCGACAGCAGAGGCTCCTCCAACTACAATTCCATCAGCGGCAATCTTCTCACCCGGTCGCACCCTCACCGTGTCACCGGGGTAGATTTGCGATAGCGGAACCTCGAGTTCCTCGCCAGCTGCTGTTACTTTCAAAGCAGACTTTGGGGCAAGCCCCACCAGACTCTTGATCGTACCGACGGCAGTGCTTTTCGCACGCGCTTCTAGCCACCTGCCCATCAGGATCAGTGTAACGATGGTCGACGAGGTTTCAAAATAGAGGTCATGACTGTCTGCTACAAGAAACTGATACATCGAGAAAAAGTACGCCGCCGACGCACCCAGCGCAATAAGAGTATCCATCGTTGCGCCGCCGCCTGCCTTTGCGGCTGCCCATGCTCCGGTGAAGAACTGCCG
>JAJZFK010000521.1 GCA_021805405.1 bacterium | reverse complement strand
GTACGCTCACGTTCGCCCAAAAGTACTACAATCATTAAGCTAGAGAGTGCTTTCTAAGCGAGCATGTGATAGTAAATTCCATCGCCTGCACCTTGGTGCAGGCGATGCCGTTAGGGCAGAATTATGGACTTGCCTCTCAATTTGGATGAACGGATGGGCGGTTGTGGTAATCTCCACGAGTCGCCTTTTACGAATTTATAGTGCTTTGCGATATGAAGATGCGTGTAGGGCGATATCGCCTCTTCATTAAATAGGCTGTCTTTTATATGCCGCCCGGCATAAATCTCGGATGGTCAATGAAAGGAGCTTCGTGCTTCAACGACTCTTTTACCTGAGGGAGAGGCAGACAACCCTGCGCGTAGAACTCACTGCGGGCATTACGACTTTCATGACGATGGCATATATCATTTTCGTGAACACTTCAATTCTTCGCCAGATTCCGGGCCTGGGAAGCGACGGTGTTGCTATTGCAGCCGCAACGTGCCTTGCTGCCGCAATCCCCACGCTTATGATGGGCCTCTGTACAAATACTCCGTACGCACTTGCACCAGGAATGGGGTTAAATGGTGTTCTAACGTTTACTGTGTGCATTGGAAATCATGTCCCCTGGCAGACAGCGATGGGAGTGGTTTGCCTCGAAGGCCTAATCATTATGGTACTGGTCTTAAGCCGCACCCGCGAGGCGGTAATGCAGGCAATTCCGCTAGACTTGAAACGAGCTATTTCTGTTGGAATAGGCCTTTTTATTGCACTCTTAGGCATAATGAATGCGGGTCTTACGCACGTAGACGCTTCCGCAGGCATTCTTGCACCTGGTTCGCTTCACGACAAAGCTGTATTATTGGGGGCTGTTGGCCTGGCAATAACCATTGTTCTTTACGTACTGAGTGTACGTGGTTCGCTGCTCATTGGTATCGTTATAACTACGATTATTGCTCTCATCACCCATATGTCCACTATCCCAGCGAGTACGGCATTACTCACCGTTCCCAAATTCACCACAATGTTTCACGCCAATATTCTTGGGGCATTGCAGCCCGGTATGTGGGCTACCATTCTGGCTTTTGTAATGAGTGACTTCTTTGATGCCATGGGCACTGTTATAGGTGTTGGGCAGCAGGCCGGGCTTGTTGACGACCAATGTAAAATGCCCCAGTTACGCAGTGTGTTGTTGGTGGATGGTTTTGCGGCAATGTGGGGTGGTATATGCGGAACTTCCAGCGCGACTACATACATTGAAAGTGCAAGCGGAGTTGCGGAGGGTGGTCGAACAGGCTTGACCTCCGTCGTGGTTGGCTGCCTGTTTATGCTCGCGCTTATCCTAGCACCGCTTGTTCAGATCGTGCCAGCACAAGCTACCGCACCTGCACTTATTATCGTTGGATTTTTGATGTTGGCAACCGTGACGAAAATTGATTGGAGCAACGTTGAAACGGCCGTACCGGCTTTCATCACTATTGCCACGATTCCATTTACGTATTCTATTTCTCGTGGAATTGGTATGGGGTTTATTTCCTACATAATCATTATGCTTGCGCGTCGAAAAACTGCGAGTATTAGCCCAATACTGGTTGTAGTGGCAGGTTTGTTTGTCGTCTCGTTTGTATGGTCATAAGCTGTTCTTTGCCAGAATTTTGAGGTAAAGAACAGCTTATCCCTCACTATTTACCCGGCCGCTGAACTGGCCACTGTACAATGTTGTGTATTTTTCCGTCCCGAATATCGGCAGTAAATTCGTTCCACAGTGTGGGAAGATCCTCATGGGTGTCCTGCATAAAAATGTCGTCTGTGTACTTGTTTTGGCGCAGGGCGTAGTTAAGCTGGTAGATGATATGGCGGTCATGTTTAACCTCTATCCAGCGAAGGAATGCCGCAGTGGTCCTATAGGCGTCCGTGTAGTGCGCGGTATCGGGGTTAACGATAGGGCGTGGGCTTTTTGGTTCGTAGTGATAGAACCTTACGTAATCTGCAATGCCTTCTACCAGCCAGCTGGCGTTGTAGCTAGGATATTGCTGAACGACATGCGTTAGCTCGTGTACGATCATCCCTATATCTCCAGGATTACTGCGAACATATTGCGCGGATGCGAAGATATGCGTTCCGGTCGTATAAGCGACCCCCTTCATCGGCTGAACGGTTATTGCAGCCTGGGTTGGGGGTACAAAGCCTGGGCTCGCGAGTATCCTGCATATTTGTGGATACCAGGCAATGGCAGTTTTGCGTGCTTTTTCCGCCCATGACGCGAGATCTGGTGCCTTTGAAGTATCCAGAGTGATGGTTACATGAGCATGCATCTGATTCTGAACTACAGCCGGTGGTGTGTCCAAAGTTGAAGATTGTGCGGTCGCCGGATAGCCAATAGTGCACGCAGCCAACACGGTGAGAAGGGGAAGGGCAGTGAAACGATTCATAGTATCTCCTGAAATAGAACGAGGGTATTGGTGACCAGTTCCAGAACGTTCGTAAACTTACTCTACCCTATAGACGAACAAATGGCAACCTGGTTAACCCGAAAATGGTAACGGCAGCCCGGTAGTGGGGCCGAGCTGCCGTAAGCCTGTTACTTCAGGAAAAGCTCAACTACCGAGACATCCTCATCCGGCTGCTGAATTGGAAGCTCCAGCGTAAGGAGGGACTTGGTCTTCTCTGCCGGCTTCATCTGACCATACGACTCCTCGGGAATACGTTCAAGCATT
>JAJZFK010000324.1 GCA_021805405.1 bacterium | reverse complement strand
AGGTGCGTCGTTGGCTACAGTTGCGTTATCGTGATCGGCGTTGAGGGATGTACCCTGGGAGCGGGGGAGTCTCGCCCGCGATGCTTCTTCACCGCCTACAGTTGCGCTATCGGTCACGCTGAATCGGGGGCGAGACGCCCCCGCTCCAACCGGAGGTGCGTCGCCAATGAGGGGCGTCAGCGGCCGCGGGCGCAACAATGGTGCAGCTTTCGCCGAAGAAGAACGTCGCGCGGCGCTACGTGCGCGTGATGCAAGATAGTCTTCCTTCACCTTTTCCCGTGCCTCTGCAATGAGGTCGGAGAAAGTTGTGAGCGCTATAAGCTGGCGTGATGTGAAAAGGTCGGCGAATGTGTCTATTCCGTAATTAGAAACATTTACACGCGTTTTTCCATGAAGTAAGAGGTCTGGTGTCCACGACGATGTTACACTATGTGCAATTTGTTCGTCTTCCCGCCTACATGGCACGTAAACCCTTTCCCGGTTCCCCTCAACAACAATGGCCATAAGTTTCGCGCCTAGTCCCTGTTCCGCTCCCTGCATTCGTACGTACGCGTAGGAAATGGGTACCCCCGACATGAGGCAGAGGAAGGCACTACGTTTACCTGCGGACGTTCCATTTTTGACAACATCGGGATTGGGTGGTTTACCAACTTTTACCGTAAACCGATACCCGCCATTCTCAATCACTGGTTCGACATATGCCTCCTTACCTGCCTTGGTTGAGAGGTAGAACGTAGAGGCAAGTGGCACGTCTACATTGCGGAAGGCGGGATTGGGGCTCTTCACTGTGCGCGCCCACAGCCAGGCAATAACCTTTAATTTCCGGCCCTGGTATGCACGCAGGTCTGGGCGTTCGGCGACCATCTCGGGAGTAATCTCAACGTCTGGGTAGAGGTGACCAATGCGTTTTTCGGCCTCATCGCGCATCCAGTTGCCATAATAGCGCACGTCTTCCGCTAAACCCTGCGCACCTGTCCAGGACTTGAGATCCATTTGCGCAGCAGCGTCGGGATTTACTGGCGGTAACCCGGCAAACTTGGGCGGTATTTCGATCATCGCCTTATTTATAAGGACTGCAACGGGGTTGAGATCGCTGGCATAGGCGTGCAAACCTAGCCGCTGCGCTTCTAGCGGAATGGCACCGCCGCCCGCAAAAGGGTCATGAAATGCGGGCAGCTCATGGCGGTTAAACAGCTCTGCAGCCTCAGGAGGGCCCGCGTTGTCCGCGCAGGCTCGCCGCCAGCTGGACCAAATTTCATCACGAGCGGCATGCAGCACCTTCTCGTTTGTAGTGTTTTCCCAAACCACCAGGTCTTCCATAATTCTGAAAAGGCGCTGCCGCTCCATATCCACGGCAGTAAGCTCCAGTGTGGGTTTGGATGCGGCCAGTTCCGCTGTCGCTGCCTCATCCTCGCCGCCCGCGTCCTCGTGGGCGCTCATGCGGGCCGTCCATGTGCTGATGCGCCTGTTGAATTCCAATTTGGCGGCGGGCAGGCTCGCAGTGCTTGGGCTTATAAGCTCTTGAACGTATTCAGCGGGATCATCGACCATCTGTGCGAAGAGGACCGCGCGTGCCGTAGCCAACGGACGCCGCGCCCACCAGAGGTGCAGCGTACTAGGATGCCCGTGCCGGATAGATTTTTCTCGCGCCGAAGCCTTGTTGATTGCATCCAGCGGCAACGCTACCTCGATGAGTTTTTTGCGGCAGTGAACAGCCCGCCTTAAATTATCCAATCTGGCACTTCCTTATCAAGATTCCTGGCGTTTATTGAAGAAAATTGCGGTTCGCCTGCGTCTACCCACGACCACTGGAACTCGGCTTACGCCCAACATAACCTTATACAACACCGCCTGCTACCCAATTTTACGCCGGATCGTGGGCGCGTGCAAGTAGCTCGTCCATATCATAGTTCACACTGGTAACGCCAAAGTCTGGTTCACGCTGAAACGGTATCTTCACGTATCTTACGGGATAAGTATCGCGGTCCAGTTCTACCAGTGCGAGGATGTAGTCGTTGGGCTTATTGAGAGAGGTGAGAATTTCGTTGCGCGTAACAGTGACCGTTTTCGCCCCAGATACTCGCCCCTTCACCTCGATAAAGCGTAGCCTTCCCGTACCGGGTATACGACTCTCGATGTCGTAACCCAGGTGGTCAAATTCTCGATCTACAGGTTCATAGCCTAGTTGACGCTCTACCTGCATAACGCGTGCCCTTGCTGCGGCCGCCGCCTCCTGGGTATCGCGCGATAAAACCATACTGCAGCCACCATCCTGACTTTCGCCTCGCAACTGCGCGAGCAGGCCCGCAGGTACCACGAGCAAGCCGCCAAGAGCCACGGGAGGCAGCGCGCTAATCTGCCGTTCCTTCATCAGCTCGTCCATTCGCCGCTTAAGGCGCGCCTGCATATCGTCTGCCCGTTTGCGTGCTTCGTTAGAGTTTAGCCGTGCATTCGCCTTGCCAGCCTGCTCCTGGTGCTTGAGCTCCTCCGCCCTATGATCCCAATAGTTAATCTCTTTAGTAAGCCGATCTTTCACGGCAGCTTCTGTTTTTAGGATAAGTTCTACGCGCCGCGCCCGCACGTCGTCAATGTGGGCGGGTACAACGTGCTCCACTGTATGGCCAAGCGCCAGCTGCTCAAGATCTCGCGTAATCCACGCAAATTGCGGTGCAGCAAGCAGCTGCTTAATACTCATTTCGTC
>JAJZFK010000088.1 GCA_021805405.1 bacterium | reverse complement strand
AAACGTATTCCAGGTGCCAACAAACGCGAGCACACCTAGTGACATCAGCACCGCGCGCGAGTTAGGAAGTACAAGTCGCCAGTAAATGCCGGCGTAACTCAGTCCGTCCATCATACCAGCCTCTTCGATTTCCGTGGGAAAACCCAGGTAAAACTGCCTAAAAAGAAAGATGGAAAATGCGCTGAACAGGCCAGGCGCAATAACGCCCCAAAGCGTGTTCACACCACCCACCCAGGCCATGATAGCAAAGGTGGGAACAAACGTGACGGCACCAGGAATCATCAGTGTGAGTAGAACCATGCCAAACAGGCTGCGGCTGCCTCGTGCGGGAATTCTGGCAAGCGCGTAACCTGCCATAGACGAGAAGAGCATCTGGAGCACCAGAGTGGTAGTCGCTATAAACGCACTATTGCGCAAGCCAACCCACATGTAGGCAGTGTTATCGGCGAACAGCTCCTGGAAGTTCGACCATTGAGGATGCAGCGGAAACCACTGCCACTGCGGTGACGTTATCTGTGCATCCGTCATCAGTGCATTACGCAGGATAAGGTAGAAGGGCAGTAAAAATATGACAGCTAGAACGGAGAGAGCCGCATACCGGGATGCCAGCGCCAACTTTTGACCGAAGGTGCGTGCACGCATCTAACGTCCCTCCCGTGAACTGCCAAAGCCGAAGAGCCGCCCTTGAATCAGCGTGAAGACCACAATGATGAGCGTAATGATAAAGCCGCCGGCGGCACCACGGCCAAAATCCTGACTACTAAGTGCGACGTTATAGATATAGACCAGGGGCGGCCGCGCCAGGCCAATATTGCCGCTCGATGATCCGCTTCCACCTAGAATATTGTAAAACTCGTCGAATGCCTGAAATGCCGCTATGAGGTTGAGCAACAGCACGGATACGGTTGCAGCGCGCAGTTGTGGCAGCGTAATGTACCTAAACACCGTAAATCCACCGGAAGCTCCATCCAGGGCGGCTGCCTCGTAGAGGGAGGGGGGAATCTGCTGGAGAGCCGCAAGGAAGATGATCATGTAAAAGCCAACCTGCAGCCATAACCTAACGGTCACCAGTACCAGCCAGTACCAGGGAGGTGATGCAGTGCCTATCCACTGGATTGGAGCGATCCCAAAGAGCCCGATTATGTGATTGGCAAACCCATTTGACTGGCCGCTATAGAAACTCATCCTGGCTATCAATGAGGCCGCAGCGTAGGATACCGCAGTGGGTATAAAAAATACAGTCCGGAAGAATGCTTTACCACGGGGAATGTTGTGGACGGATATCGCAAGCCACAGTGAGAACACAAATGTGGTTGGCACAATGAAGAGCGTAAATACAAAGATCGTCCACAGTGAATTCAGAAATTCGGGGTCTGTAAGAAGATCCGTGTAGTTGCGAAAGCCTATGAAATGCCCGAAGTGAATGGTGTTCTGAGCACGCGAAAGGCTAAGAAGAAAGCCCCACACCATTGGTACCGCCATAAACAGCACCAATCCTGCGATGGCAGGCGTGACAAAGCCCCAGAATGAAATCGCCGTCCGCAGGTTCTTGCGTATCTTTCGTTCGCTGTTCACCGCAGGCTGGCCGATGGTAGTCATTACCCGTTCTCCATTGCAGTTATCACTCAAGTTCCCGCTGAAGTTCTCTGCGGCATGAAACAGCAACCGATGCTATCTCCTGTTCCGCAGGATGGCCCAGTTTTACGATATTTGTGAGAGCACTCGTTAGGTCACTAGTCATAGAGCTCGACCAGAGTGGCGGAAGTGCTTTGCCATACTTGCCGAGCATACGCACAGCATACGAAGGTACCGGTTGCTGAAGCTTGGGGGTGGAAACAGCGAGACTCTGGCGCGGAGGTACGTGGAAACCGTAACCGACGCACCAATCCAGCTGAATTTTGCGGTTCTCTATCCACTGCCACTGTAGAAAGCGCTTGGCTTCCTCCACATGTGGTCGATTTGCGTTGACCATCGCCGACCAACCGCCTAGAAAAGTAACCGGAACGCCCTGGTCGTCCAGTGGCGGCCAAATGACCGCACCCAAGTCGTCCTGCACGGCCTTGTAGATGGCAGGATACGCCCACAAACCGCACCATTGCATGGCTGCAGCCCCTTGCGTAAACGCAGAAGGGTCCCACCAGTCGGTTGGTGCACCCATCAACAGGGTACCACTCTGGTTGAGCTGCAACAACTGCTGATAGGAAGCAACCGTGCGCGAATTGTCAAATGCGATGCGATTATCCACGAGGAAGTCGGTGTTGGCCGACCATGGAAGGACGTTGAGCAGTGCCGATATGCCGCCGTCATTGCCCAGGTACAGGCCCTTTCGGCTGCCCGTTGTAAGGCGCTTTGCCACACTCATCAGCTCAGCCATCGTGGAAGGAGGCTGCAACCCGGCAGCTTTCAGCTGGCTCTTGCGGTAATAGAGAAGACCCATGTCATCAATCATCTTGACGGCATAGATCTTACCATTTACAGAGTTGAGCGCGGTGTCGCGCGCGTTGAAGTCGGCAAGGTCAGCCGCGGAAAAGAGGTCGTTAAGAGGTGCCACCTGGCCAGCATCTACCATTGCCTGACTTAGCTGGTTTTCAAACACATCTGGTCCATCTGGAGTAAGAAGCGCCGTTGCGAGCTTCGTGCCATAATCACCCGGTATCCATACAACCTTGATGATTATGTGGGGATTAACGCGGGTATATTC
>JAJZFK010000177.1 GCA_021805405.1 bacterium | reverse complement strand
CCCATATTTCATCAGATTGCCGCAAAACTGTCGCCCTCTCCTTAGCTTTGGCTTCGCTAAAAGTTTTCAGCGTTGACTTAGGTTAATCCGATACAAGAGTTTCTACTCCGCCGGTGGTAAGCATCTCTCGCTGTTCCGCCGTTAGCCCTCGATCGCTGATTAGTATATCGGCAGAGGGAAGCTTACCGATGGAGGCGAAGGCAACCTTACCAATCTTGGTAGAATCGGCAACGATCACTTTAGATACACTGCTGTTGAGCATCGCGGTTTTGAGCGCGGCTGCCTCAAAATCTGCCACGGTATACCCTACTTCTTCGTGAACGCCGTTAACCGCTACAAAGGCTATGTCGCAGCTTATAGCACCAAGGAAACTACACGCCAGTGGTCCAAGAGTCGCCTCCCGAGCCAG
Organism: bacterium; assembly: GCA_021805405.1. GTDB lineage: Bacteria > Armatimonadota > Chthonomonadetes > Chthonomonadales > Chthonomonadaceae > JAJZFK01. Next base: position 10,653 of record JAJZFK010000177.1, on the reverse strand, counting down.
CTGAAGGTTACCGCCGATGATGATAACGTCGATACCACAAGTTTGAGCTAGAACGTGAGCAGATGAGATTGAGTTGGTGACAACAGTTAACCGCGAATATTGCGACAACTGCTTTGCAATTTCAAAACATGTCGTGCCCGCATCCAAAAGAACCGTGTGGCCGTCTTTTACGAGGCTGGCTGCCTGTTTTGCAATAAGTTGCTTTGCTTCATGATTCAACACGGACCGTTCAGCGTAGCTTGGTTCGTAAGCAAGGCGGCTTTCGATTATGGCACCACCATGCGTGCGTCGAAGAAGTCCCCGCCCCTCAAGACGCGCGAGATCGCCTCTAACCGTAGGCGCGGATACGCCGAGTGCTTCGGCAAGGCTCTCTACGGTTACCTTACCAAATTGTTGAAGTCGTGCTACTATTGCCTGTTCCCGCTCTTCCAAAAACACGCGACACCTCCTAACCAACTTTGTGAAACCTGTTAAACCTTATTATACACGCCTCGATGGTCAGTGCACTTACGGTGTATCACCTACTGCGTTTACTTGCCTTTATCATCGGTACAATTGCTGTTAGTCTCTGTCATCACGTGACGATCTCAGTTGGAATGCCGACGTATAACACCTGGATAGTAAGCGGTTGGCCTTTAAAATGCACACCACTGCAAACGCATCAACTACGTGGCTGGCTACCACTGTCAATCGTGACGGATTTAGGCCTACTGCAGGCGTGAAATTTAAGATTTACAGGTTATTCGTAAAAAACGTTACAAAAACAGGGTTCCGTCAGGGCAATTTGTGTTAGATATCTTGACAATGCAAGAATACCGTGTTATTATTCCCCTGTATCGTGTTCCAGCACACGTGTGCAATAACCTGCAGGATGACCAATGAGGGTTACAATAAAAGAAATTGCGAGAGAGTTGGGGCTCTCGCACTCAACGGTATCGCGCGTCTTAAACGATCGGCAGAGCGCTATGGTATCCGAGGCAACCAAAGATCGTATAGTGTCGGCGGCTAAATCCATGGGATACCGCCCGAACAGGATCGCGCAAGCTCTGAAAGGCGCACGAAGCGGCCTCATAGGAGTATTCATGCCAGAGTCACAGGAGTACTTCTTTAGCGAGGTTCTCTTTCATCTCCGGCAATTTGTTGAGGAGGCTGGTTACGAACTCATTCCGTTCTCGTGCTCACCGCTAAATGTGGAAGAGCGCTGGCTAAAATTGCTGCGGTGGGATCTCGAAGGAGTACTAGTTTTCGACTATCTGCTCTTTGCAGATGGCTTGGGGCAAGCACTTCTACAACACCGAGGTTTTGTACCCCCCATTGTGGGACTGTTCAATCCGTCTTCGCAACTTGAAGATTTTGTGGCACTAGATTTCGCGCCTGCGATGGGGCAGCTACTCGACCACATCGTAGATGGTGGCGCACGATCCATCGGCTATGCAGCCGTGCCGGGTAGCTTTCAGTCCGCAGAACAGAGATATTCGTGTTTTCAAAGGTTCATGATAGCGCATGGACTTCCACAGGTTCGAATCGACGTTGTCGGGGGAAGCACCCTGAGCGAATCTGCACGGTTGAGTACTGCCGATTTGTTGGCGGCAGGCGAAGGTCTGCCAGAAGCTATATTTTGCCAGAACGACGAGATAGCGCTCGGCGTCTACAAGGCGCTACGGGATGCGGGGATAGAAATTCCCCGTGACGTGATGATCGCAGGTTGCGATAATGTGCCCTACATGGCGTATCTTGATACTCCATTAACGACACTCTCCTTGCCGGTTGAAGAGGCATGTCGCATCGCCTGTATGGCTCTTCATCAAAGGATAACGGAGCCAGAACAGCCCCATGTTCGTCGGATGATGGAGGCTACGGTCGTAACAAGGGCATCTACATCGCGCTCGATTCGCTATGAGGATTCAGCCGTACCAGTTTGACGGCTATCTTGGTTGAAAACTACACCTGCTGGAGGAAGACCTATGAGAAACAAGGCATTTACGCTCATCGAACTACTCGTCGTAATCGCCATAATCGCCATTTTAGCCGCAATTCTCTTCCCTGTATTTGCGCAGGCACGCGAAAAAGCAAGGGCAATCTCGTGCGTTTCCAATGAGAAACAGATGGGGTTGGGTTTTATGCTCTACGTGCAGGATTACGACGAAACATTTCCCATGGACCAATATGACACGAATACAGTTGGAGGCTCACCCAATGACAACACCCTCCGCTTCTGGACGGATTTTGTCTATCCCTATATTAAAAATGGGGATCGGGGAGCCGGCCTTGATGGTACCCCCATTACATGGGGAACCAGTGGTGTCTATGTATGCCCAGATTACCCTGCTCCTGTGTATGGCGTGCCGTACGGTTGCAGCTATGCGCTAATGCCTGACGGACTGGTATCGTGGACAGCAGGTACGGTTCTTGCAGCTCCAGGTACGCTTGCGGCACTTCAGACTCCATCGGAGTCTGTGCTGATGGCCGAGCTGGGTGTTAACGATGCACAATGGACTTACGGAATGTTTTACCCTGAAGAGGACCTATGGACAAACACCGTAGGAAATCCCCCTGGATCAGTACAGGGACAACACCTGGACCTCGTCTACGGCGACTGTGATGCAACTGCAGCGCAGATCAGCGCTGGAGCAGGTACTTACGGTGGATGTGGTACATACCCAAGGTACAGGCACTCTGGTACGAGCAATTTTCTGTTTTGTGATGGACACGTGAAAGATATTCCCAGGGGCCAGCTAAACTGGTACAAAAATATCTATCTCCCCGGTCTCATGCCTGCTGCATACTAGGTTCTGTTGGAACTCGAGCGCATGATTCACAAGTCGTTTCTGATTACGGAGAACTGCTGATGCCTTCCAAAGCGCGATTCATGGTTACTCTGGTCATATGTACAGTCGGCTGCGCAGCAGGCTGTAACTCTCAGCGTGGTAACAACGTAACCACTCCCCCGTTGGTAAAGCAGATATACGTTAACCCCAACATTAACAGCGTCATGCGCCAGGGAGAGCTACGAGGCATGCAGGCTCATCAAATGGGTGGCCGTTTGCGAGGTCGATTGTTACATTCAACTAATCCGGTGCCCCCAAAGTAACATGTCTTAACGGTACGTTGTAACCTGCCTAGTAATCCGCATCGGTGCCAAAACCCCTAAGGTAGGCACCGATGTTTCTATTACAACGGCAACTGTTCTTCCCTATGATGAATATGACGACACTCTAGGACCCATTCGGTGATAGTCCAATCCACAGTTGCATCACATTTATTTCGTGCACACGAAATAAAAGATTATAAATAACGTATCAAGGGGCTTGACAAATCGAAGTAGTTGTGATAATATCGTTGGTAACGTGTACCGGCACACGTGTGCTTGACACACGAGGCACAAATGAGAGTTACGATAAAGGAAATTGCGAAGGAATTAGGGCTTTCGCATTCCACAGTTTCCCGCGTATTAAATGACCGTCAAAACGCGTTGGTATCAGATACCACACGCGATAGAATTGTAGCCACCGCTCACAACATGGGTTATAGGCCCAACCGCATTGCCCAGGCCCTTAAGGGAGACCATTCGGGGCTTATCGGAGTATTTATGCCAGAGGGGCACGAGTATTTCTTTAACGAAGTACTTTTCCATTTGCGCCGGTTAATAGAACGTGATGAACACGAGCTTATACCGTTTACCTGTAGTGACTTACAGGTGGAATCTAGCTGGCTTAAGCTTCTTCGTTGGGATTTAGAGGGCATTCTAGTATTTGATTACCTTCTATTTGTAGACGGACTAGGCCAAGCCCTTATGCATCACCGGGGCTTCGTGCCGCCGGTTGTGGGCTTGTTTAATTCGACGTCTCAACTGGACGACTTTGTAGCTATTGATTTCAATACTGCGATGAAATCGCTCCTAAACCATTTTGTAGATGGTGGCTACCATCGAATTGCATATGCTGCAGCTCCAGGTAGTTTTCAGCCTGTTGAACAGCGGTTTGCAATTTACAGTGAATTTGTGCAACGGCTGGCGATGAGGCCAATCCACATCCACATAAAAGGGGGAACAACACTTTGCGAATCTGCGAGGCTGTCGGCGTTGAGCCTGTTGTCGAATATGCCAGAGCTTCCTGACGCAATCTTCTGCCAGAACGACGAGATAGCGCTTGGAGTTTACCGGGCCCTTAGAGAGAGAAACGTAGCCGTTCCCGGCGAAGTTGCTATTGCCGGCTGCGACAATATACCATTTATGGCCTATCTTGACCAACCACTTACTACGCTGACACTGCCAGTGCAGGAGGCATGTAAAATAGCGTGGGAGACGCTGCAGCACAGAATCAGTTCACCTGATCAGCCGCACGTTAAAAGGCTGCTCGAAGCATCGCTCACTATACGTGCATCATCACGACGCACAGTAAGCGACTAGTGTTCGATTAGTCATCGGTAACGACCTGCGATATCAATACGGTAACTTTGACACTCTTCAAGGAGGAGTTATGCAACGCAAAGCATTCACGCTCATCGAGCTATTGGTTGTTATTGCAATCATTGCAATTCTTGCAGCAATTCTGTTTCCCGTCTTTGCTCAGGCCCGAGAAAAGGCCAGAGCTATTTCCTGCCTTTCTAACGAAAACCAAATCGGCCTTGCGACAATGATGTACGTCCAGGATTATGACGAAACGTACTTCCAGCAATTGTGGCCAGGAGGTTGTTCCAACAGTCAAACTGGTTACTGGGATACTGCAACACCTGGACAACCAACGGAACACTGGGCAGTATTGTTATTTCCTTACACCAAAAGCGCAGGTGTTTATGTGTGTCCTGATTACAACGGAAGCGTTTACACAGCCGATCTTGCATTGTGGGCTTGTGGGGATCCTACCAAAAAAATGATTGTGCCCTACGTCAACTACGGCACAAATGAGTCCATCTTTGGTACGCCATCAGCAACCACGCTGGCGACTTTGCAGGCACCGGCAAATGTTGGCATTATAACGGACAACAGCTACGTCTTTGGCGGGCCCGGAGTATGCATGCATGATCCCGGTGATGGTCAGTATCATCTCTTCTGGATCGACGGATATACGTTTGGAGGTGCCCCGTTCAACTGGTATAACGGAAACCCAAGGCATAGCGGCGGCTCTAACTTTGTGTATGCTGATGGGCATGCAAAGTGGGCCCGCTCAAGTGACGTGCCGAAGGGTGTAATTACAAGCAATCCTAATGTGACGTCCTTTGGCTTTTATCCTGTATGGTACAACGACCAGGTGTGTACCCCACCCTACTAAGATCGGAGATCGATCCGCATGAAAGTCAACTTACCTATGCCCGTTGTTGTCGCGGTTTGTGCAGTTGCGGTTATCGCCCTCGGAATATTCCTGTTCAAGGGGGCCACGGGAGGCGTGCAGGGAGATGGGCAGATGAAGGTTCAAGGTTCACCTCCCATGCCTGCTAGCCTGCAGCACAATATGAGTCAAGGCAGAATACCTGGCGAGCCGTAGACAACGTTTCGCGACCAACCGAAAGCCCGCCGCTATCACGGTAGTGATAACGGCGGGCTTTCATTGGAATGGCGGTGCTGTTGTGCGAGGGTTCGAGTACCCCCCGCTGCGTTCACAACTGTACTACGAGGACATACGAGATAAGGCACTCATTTCTCAATACATAATGCTGTAAGGAGTATTACTGTCCATCGAGTTGGTAGTCGCCCGTTTGCTCCATGCTTCACTACCGCACGTCAACATTCTTGACGTATCGAAAGTTACTGGTCAACATTTCCTAGGAGGGCAGCTCTCGAGTTTAGGACGAAGATTGGCCCAGCGATTTTATATTGCGCACTCCTGTTAGTTATTCCAACATGTTTAAAAGGTTGAGGACTACCAGGTTTGCTTAACGGAACTAAATCGCCGGTGCAACCTACGGCTGTACGGCGATCTAGTTCGTACTACCCGCGGTTAATACTAGGCCGCGGCCTCTGGCCTTCGTATATCGATTATCCGGTTAACCATGGAAAGCAGTATCCCAAATACCGCTACAAGTACGCCAATCCATACCAGGTTTACCCACGGTTTGTAGGTAATGGAAAGCGGAATTGACCACGTTGCCGGCATACCTGGCAGACTGAACAGCACGTTTACTGCGTGCGTTTGGGGATTTAGGCTATTCAATATTGCTACCGCAGGTCTGTTCGCAGAAGAAGGTATTTGAGGAATGCTTTCATCGGTCTTGTAGATGATTGGCTGTCCACTATCGTTCTGAACCGTCTGGTTAGCACCATCCTTAAGGAACTGTTCGCCGGGTTGTATTCCAATTACCTTGTTGTTAGGCATTAGGATGCCCATGACAGCCCCAAAATAGTTGAGGGGCTGAATGATAGGTTTTAGATAAAAGATCTGATATTGTCCAAGTTTTACGTGCTGCTTGGGCAGTAGGTTTACAGAATACAGATTCTCCGCAGGCTGGTTTGCAAGCGCTACATACAAGTCATGGGATGCGTATTTCTTGATGGACGGCCAGAACATAGTATCCGGATTACCCATGCTCTCTTCGTTAAGAGAGGGGCGAGGAACATACCATCGCGGTTGCAACAGAAACGTGCCTGCCTGTCCCTGTGCTTCCATCTGGGCACCACCAGGTGGAGTTACGCGCAGCACAACGTGGTTCTTCTGGTCGTACTCAGGGTCTATAGGTCTTACTGCAGGTGCCACGCCAGTCATACGTTCAAAACTAAATGTGTACCCAAAAACCGTTTGAGGCCCGTCATCCTGCTTTAAGGTGATAATCTGCGTCCGCTCAAACGTGTTCGATACTATCACGCCAATGATTAGCAGCCCTATGCCTACATGCGATATCCAGCCGCCCGCAGCCAGTGGGCGCTTGCGGAATACACGGTAGGCAAGCATCGAGTTAGACAGCGCTGCTAGGAATCCCAAAGAGCCCAATAAAACTACCATGATTCGCTGAACCGCGGGATTTATCCAGTTGTGCATAGTAGACTGATAGGTTGCGGCATCCATCGTGTTAACGAGCTGAGCCTGCGACTTTTGTACCCACAATAGAAGGATGAAACCGAAAACTAGCATTAGCATCCACGGAACGACGAGCTTGCGCATGAACGTATCTGGGTCGGTTTTGCGCCATGCCATCCACGGCACCGCCCCTAGCAACAACGTCACGGGAAGCATAAGCGGCAACATAACCTTGTTGTAAAAGGACGCTTGCGGAGCCATGGGCGGTCGGTGTGCCCAACTAAGGAAGAGAGGCGTAGTAGAACCCAGCGTAATAACTGCGCACGCCACGAGCATCATAACTACTGCCATGAAGAACGCGAAGTCACGCGAGAGGAGGTTATCACCGGTAGTACTTCTACCCGGTACCTCCTTAAATCGCCATAGCCACATTGCAAGGCCGGCAATGCCGTAAACCACAAGCATGGCCACCATAAGATTAAGGCCACTCTTGCTTATATTGTCGAATGCGTGTACCGAGAGTAACTGCCCGTTTGCACCCTTGGAGGCCAACGCGCCAGACCGGGTAAGGAACGTTCCAACGAGAAACAGCCAGAACGCCAATATACCCAGGAACAAATTCGTTTTCGCCATACCTTTGCGATTGCGCTGAACGTGAAGTCCATGTACCATTGCGGTAACTGCAAGCCAAGGGAAGAACGACGCGTTCTCCACTGGGTCCCATGCCCAGAATCCGTGCCACCCTAGTGTTCCGTAGGCCCAGTATCCGCCCATGAAAAGGCCTAATCCAAGAATTCCCGACGACAGCAATGCAAATGGGAAAACCCGTTTAACCCACGTTTCGTAGTCTCTGGTGATAAGCGCACTCATCGCGAAGGCAAAGGGAACACAAAGCGATGCGAAGCCAAAAAAGATAGTGGGAGGATGAATAGTCATCCAGTAATTCTGCAGCGAAGGGTTTAGTCCCAGGCCCTCGGTTGGTATTGAAGGCATTCCAGGATTAACCTTCAGGAAGAGTAGATAGGGCGACTGTTTAAGCAGGATTGCGCATAGAAAGCCAATAACACTTGTGGCAATAGGTACGACTATTTTTTCAAAGTCTTTGGATACAGCTACCAGGACAAGCCCCAAGACAGCAGTCCAGGTAGCCCATAAGAGGAAGCTACCTTCCTGGCCCGACCAGGTTGCAGCAAACCTGAACCAGTGGTTGTACAATTCGTTGCTGGTATGTTGAACGGCATAGTTGTACTGGTATTCGCGATGGTAGACAATCCAGCCGAGCGTCCCGATGGAGGTAAAAACTGATGCGGCACAGGCAACATAAGCTGCCCGGGCCGCGATAATCATCTTGCCAGTCTGCTTCTTCACATTGATGAGAATGTAAAGAACAATAGTGACGATGCTAAAGAAGAGACCACTTGCAACAGCGAACGTTCCTGCCGCACCCGGGGTCATATGCGATTCTCCGCAGCGGAATGCGCTTTGGTATCGTTCTTGAGTCCCTTGGTGTCGCTGTATTTACTTGGGCATTTGACCACCATACTATCAGAAACCAGAACGAGCTTACCATCAGCCGACTTGCTCAACACACCTTGAGCAGCCGTTTCAGGCGCCGTATCAAAAGCCTCGGGCTTTGCACCGTGGTAATCAACCTCAACGAGATCGTTGTTTTTGTCTTTAAGCATAAAAACAAGTGCATGCTTAGAGTCGCTCCAGTGAGCCGTACTGTGCAAGATTTTCCCACGTATCTGAACCTGGCCTGTGATCTTCTCGGCCTGGTGAATATCCACATAAGGGGTCATCGAACTGCTAAATGCCCACATCGTAAATCCCATTGCCGTGCTGATTACGATAAGAGCAACGATAACTGACCTGTTCATAACTGTTCCTCTTGACTTTCATTCCGCTCAAGGCGGCGGACGGCCATGTCAATTTTTGCCAGATAGAAATAGACGCCCAGCCATACAATCAAAGGTACGGCGGTAACCAGCAGAGCCTGGTAATGGCTGATCATCAGTGTTGAGCCTCCAATGCTCGTAACCTACGTTCTCGTCGAGCCTCGGTTAATCTGAGTGTACTAACCCGCAACTGCATCAACCAGATGAACAACATTGTAAAAGCAATAAACGAAGGATACAACACCAGTTTATAGGAGAGACTCGTATTTGCGGGATTACTTAGTGTGGTCGTCGGATGCATAGTTTGCAGCACTCTAGGAACAACCCAAATCAGAAAGATCGAGGGAATTACTGCGATGACAGCGTAGACTGCGCTCAATCGCGCACGTTTAGCTGGATCTGTGGTGAAGGCCGTTCGCAACAGCAGGTACGAGGCGTATAACAGCAACATAATTACGATGGACGTTTCTCGTGGATCCCAGTTCCAGAAGCTTCCCCACTGCACACCTGCAAAGATGCTTCCTGTAATAGTGGCGAGTATACAAAAGAGGAAGCCTAATTCCATTGCCGCAGAAGATTTAAAATCTGAATCCGCCAGGACAGCAGCGGATTTATTTTTGTCGCCAAGCAGCCAGAGGTATTTCACAGCGTACCAGGTTGCAACAAGGTAGGCAATCGAGGAATAGACAGCACAGGGTACGTGAAAAAAGATAATACGTGCGGCTATCCCCTTCTCCGCAAATCCGATCGCGCCGTGAGCTATGTTAAATGCACCGTAGATGACATAAACCATCAAAATGCCCAGAGTAACCTTCCAGGTAACACTCCACCACTGATTAGTGGCTTTTTTGCTTACATCTGGATCGCGCAAAGATACTGCGTGACCGGAACTGCTATCTGAAATTCTGCTGCCCATATTAGTCTTCCCATATGAAGTGAAAAAGCATTGCGGATAGGGTCACGATAAGCACGCCAAAACAGACGATTCCTGTTATAGGACGCAAATATTGTACCGTAGCCTCACTTCGGATGTAACACTGTCGTGCTGCGTCCATAATCAACACGAGGAGCACCGTTAACATCGGTAGGCCCACTGCACCAAAAAGGGCACCAGTACTTCGTGCACGGGCAGCCAGGGCCGCCACTACCGTTGCAACTGCGGCAAGACAACCGGTCCCACTAAGCATAACGGCTAAAAACATAGGGATGGTTCCTGCATCCATACCCGTCATAACCATGTAAAGCGGAGTTATCACGAGCGACACTATCAAAAGTATCGCTGTGTTGAACATCAACTTGCCGGCATAAACTGCCTGTGGCATCATGTGCAACTTAAGCGTAGATGCCGTTCCTGTCTCCTCTTCGTAAACAAACGAATGCGAAAGGCCAGCAAAGGCAGCAAAGCAGAGTAGCACCCACAACAACGACATCTTACCTGAATTGTTCCATGCTGGTACCGCCTGACCCGCAGAATTTTGAAGCAGAACACCCTTGAGGCCCACCATAGCCAGCGATATGAGCAACAATGAAGCGAACGAAAACACACCCATGGAACCAAAAGCGACTCGCGTTCTTGTCTCTGCCAACACATCCTTCCGAAAAAGCGCTATGGACTGCTGGAGCCACGACTGCCCGCTCATATCTTTGCAACCGGTACTCTACAATCTGCCCACTGCTCCTCCTCTGGCTCATTGGTTGCCAGAATTGTAACGCTGCCCTCATGACGGCGAAAATCGATCATGCGCTTGACAATATCAGTTCCCTGCACGTCCAGGTTAGCACCAGCCTCATCTAGTAGTAAAACA
>JAJZFK010000262.1:9315-11074 GCA_021805405.1 bacterium | reverse complement strand
ATTGCGCGCATACGGCACATGACGCCCGGCGTCACGCTGATATCGCCACCTCCTCATCATGACATCTACTCTATTGAAGACCTGGCGCAGCTTATATTCGACCTGAAGAACGTGAACCCCAAGGCCCGCATTTCAGTTAAGCTCGTCTCTGAGGTTGGGGTTGGAACGGTCGCAGCGGGCGTTGCCAAAGCACATGCCGATCATATCCTCATTAGTGGCCACGACGGCGGCACTGGCGCATCGCCCATGTCATCCATTAAATACGCAGGTATCCCTTGGGAACTGGGTTTGGCCGAGACGCAACAGACACTTGTAAAGAACGACCTGCGAGGACGTGTACGCATACAGACCGATGGTCAGCTGAAAACCGGACGCGACGTTGCGATTGCCTGCCTCCTGGGTGCAGAGGAGTTCGGCTTCGCTACTGCTCCACTCGTCGCAATGGGGTGTATCATGATGCGCGTATGTCACCTGGGCACATGCCCGGTAGGCATTGCGACGCAGGACCCTGTGCTGCGTGAGCGCTTCTCTGGGCAGCCAGAACACGTCATCAACTACCTCTTCTTCGTTGCACAGGAACTTCGCGAAATCATGGCGCAACTGGGATTCCGAACAATCGACGAGATGGTGGGCCGGGTGGACATGCTGGACGTGCGTCAGGCGGTGGATCACTGGAAGGCACATGGCCTCGATCTCTCGCCGATTCTTGCTCAGCCAGTGGAGGCAGAAAAGTACCCCTGCCGTTGTGTAATTGCGCAGGACCACGGGCTGGATACGGCGCTGGATTATCACCTTATCGAGCTTTCTCAAGATGCTATCGAGCGATCTATTCCCGTTTCAGCGACGCTGCCAATATACAATCGCAACCGCACCGTGGGTGCCATGTTGAGTGGCCGAATTGCGCAACGTTACGGTGCCAAGGGCCTGCCAGACGAAACTATTCGCCTAACCTTCCGAGGCTCAGCGGGGCAGTCGTTCGGAGCATTTCTCGCCTCTGGAATTACCCTCATTCTGGAGGGCGATACAAACGACTACCTGGGCAAGGGTCTTTCGGGAGGGCGAATTATCGTCTTCCCACCACCGCAATCGCCGTTTGAACCATCCGAGAATATTATTGCAGGCAATACCCTGCTCTACGGCGCAACCGAAGGGGAAGTTTATCTGCGAGGCGTAGCCGGTGAGCGATTTGCCGTGCGCAACAGTGGTGCACACGCGGTGGTTGAGGGCACAGGTGATCATGGGTGTGAGTATATGACGGGCGGTACTGTGGTGGTACTGGGCAAAACGGGGCGCAACTTCGCTGCCGGGATGAGCGGTGGCGTAGCATACGTATGGGACCCCGACCAGTCGTTCCACCTGCGGTGTAACCGTAATCATGGCCTAACTGAGCTTGAGCAGGTCACCGAAGAGGACGATATTTCTACTATTAGAGAACTGGTTCAGGCTCACCTGCACCACACGAATAGCGACCGGGCTGCCGATATCCTGCGGCGATGGGATGTAACCCTCCCACAGTTTGTTAAGGTGGTATCAGTAGAATATCGACGGGTTCTGGCTTCAAAGAATAAGGAAGCTGCTGCCTCCGCGAAAAGCTGAAGTTAAGCCGCTGAAAGCAGCCGATTAAATACCGGGAATCCAGCCGCGGTTCACTTGGTGGGCGTGGTTGGATCCACCGTATGCGTTTCATGCAGGTACGAGAGGAACGAATTAATGGCGGATCCTAAAGGTTTTTTAAAATTTGAGACTTTCGATAACCTGT
>JAJZFK010000262.1:0-9305 GCA_021805405.1 bacterium | reverse complement strand
GGGCGCGAGTTACCTAAACGGCGGCCCATTGAAGAGCGACTGCACGACTGGATTGAGTTGTATGAGGTATTCCCGGATGACAAACTAAAGCAACAGGCGTCCCGGTGTATGAATTGTGGTATACCGTTCTGTCACCAGGGATGCCCGCTCGGCAACATTATTCCCGACTGGAACGACCTGGTCTATCGCGGGAGATGGCGTGAGGCCCTGGCAGAGCTTCACAGCACGAACAACTTCCCGGAATTTACTGGCAAATTGTGCCCGGCACCGTGTGAGTCGGCCTGCGTACTCGGCATCAACCAGGATCCCGTTACAATCCGAAAGGTAGAGGAGTCTCTCGCCATACGTGGATGGGATGAGGGCTGGATTACAGCTGAACCTCCCGAGAAACGAACAGGTTGTACAGTAGCCGTAGTGGGTTCCGGACCGTCTGGCCTTGCTTGTGCGCAGCAACTTAACCGCGCCGGGCACACTGTTACGGTATTCGAGCGCGATGAGAAGCCAGGTGGGCTGCTTCGTTTTGGTATCCCCGATTTCAAAATGGAGAAGTGGGTGCTAGACCGGCGTATCAAGCAGATGCAGGATGAAGGGGTCATTTTTCGCTGTGGCGTAAATGTTGGAGTGAACCTTTCGGCAGCGGAGCTTCAGTCACAGTTTGATGCCATTGTACTGGCAGGTGGCAGTACCCGCTCTCGTGACCTTGCGGTGCCTGGACGAGAACTGGAGGGCATCTACTTCGCGATGGAGTTTCTGCCGCAACAGAACCGTAAAGTCTCAGGCTCCTGGCAGGAGGGTCGCCCACAGCTTACCGCAGAAGGCAAAAAGGTGATCATACTGGGCGGAGGTGACACTGGCGCAGACTGCCTTGGCACCGTTCATCGCCAGGGTGCCACCGAGGTCTATCAGTTTGAGATTATGCCTAAGCCGCCATCCGATCGAGACGAAACGATGCCCTGGCCAAGCTACCCCATGATTCTGCGCACGTCTGGTGCGCACGAAGAGGGCGGTAAACGCGACTGGTCCATAAATACCAAGAGCTTCTCTGGCACTGATGGCAAAGTTACTCACCTCAACGGTATTCGCGTAGAGTGGTCGGCTCCCGGCCCCGATGGACGTCGCAAGATGGAGGAAGTTGCAGGTAGCGAGTTCAGCATTGAGGCAGACCTCGTGCTACTTGCACTGGGCTTCCTGCATCCTCAGCACGAGGGCCTGCTTCAGGATCTTGGTGTTGAACTGGATGGACGGGGGAATGTGAAGGCGAACACACAGGAGTACGCATCATCGTTACCCGGCGTGTTCGCCTGTGGTGATATGCGAAGGGGCCAGTCGCTTATTGTATGGGCGATAGCAGAGGGTCGTGAGTGTGCGCGAAACGTAGACAAATACCTCTGTGGTCAGTCCGAACTCCCGCTCACCCGCGCTGTCGTTACAGCATGATCGTCCTCGGCATTGAAACCAGCTGCGACGAGACGTCTGCTGGAATTGTGCGTGGAGGCAGCGAGGTGCTGGCGAATGTCGTGGCCAGCCAGGCGGACCTCCACGCGCGCTACGGTGGTGTGGTGCCGGAGGTGGCATCTCGCAAGCATGTGGAGTGCATTCTACCGGTTATGCTGGAAGCGCTGGATACCGCGGGCCTAACCTGGCAGGATATTAATGGGCTGGCCGTCACGAACCGTCCGGGCCTCCTGGGCGCGCTGCTAGTGGGTGTGTCCGCTGCAAAGGCACTTGCACTGGCGCTCAGTCTTCCGCTGGCTGCGGTTCACCACCTGGAGGGACACCTCTATTCTACTTTCCTTGCCGCTCCAGACCTTGCCGACAGGTTCCCCGTCCTGGCGCTCATCGTTTCTGGCGGCCACACACAGATAATCCGCATGGATAACCACTGCGATTACAAATTGCTTGGTACTACGCGCGATGATGCGGCGGGGGAAGCTTTCGACAAGGGAGCGAGGCTAATGGGCCTGCCCTATCCCGGTGGACCGGAGGTCTCCGCACTGGCCGCACTGGGTGATCGCAAAGCAGTCGCCATGCCCCGCTCCTACCTTGGGGATACTCTCGACTTTAGTTTCAGCGGCGTAAAGACGGCACTGCGAACCTACCTTGCGCGCGACAACGGTGATACACCACTCGCCGACGTTGCAGCCGGTTACCAGGAAGCCATTGTTACCATGCTCACTCGCACACTGCAGCGCGCGGTTCAACAAACCGACATCAGGACCATTTGCGTGTGCGGTGGAGTTGCTGCCAATCACCGACTGCAGGAATCGATGCGCACTATGGCAGAACAGGAAGATTGCAGGCTGGTTATGCCGGATGCACGCCTATGTACAGATAATGCGGCCATGATTGCCTCGGCAGGATGGTATCGGCTAAAGTACACCGCACCCGACCCGCTCTCGTTTGATACACTCGCGGTTAGCCCTCTCGCCCAGGCAACCATCTGTTATTAAACCGCACCTGCGTATCAACTCCTGGTGACTTATTGAAGGTGTTCACATATTTATAACCCCTCGCCGCCTGATTCACTGTGCTATACTCAAAAGGTTGGCAAGAGTTTCCACAGCGACGCTCATTCTCGTTCAACAGGGGAGTTACAAAGTGCTTATAGTAGAGTTATTAAATAAATGGGTGCACCTGCTTAGCATTGCAGGAGTACTAGGTGGTACGCTGTTCTCGTTGCTCGTGCTGGCGCCACAGCTAAAAACCGATGGAGACAATGCCCAAATAAAGGCGATGTGGAAGCGATCAGGCTTAACGCTCGCCGGCCTGTGGGTTTTGGTGCTCATAACCGGCTTTGTGAACATGTACCTCATAAGCCCAACAGTGAATGGCAATTACCAGATGTGGCTGGGAATGAAAGTTGCACTGGCGATGGTCATGTTTATCGTAACGCTACTTGTATCACACCCGTTTCCTGCAGTTCAAAAGTTCTTTAAGGAGCGCACACCCTGGCTGGTGGTACTTCTCATCATCGGTGTTGTAATAGTGGGCATTTCTGCAAAGCTTAACATTTCGCGTGTAACAGGTACCGGCCTAAAGGCGACCGGCAGCATTCAGGCTACTGTTCCAGTTATTCCTGCTGCCCCGGGCTCAGCGCCATAACGGGTTCCTATTCTCCTGTGCAGGTGCCGCTTTACGACAGTGCGGCACCCATACGATAGCAATCGTCTGTTCCTAAGAGCGTTTGCGCGCCTCAAGTGAAATTATTGTTCCACTAACCTTTGGTTTCGCGTTTACATCCGTCGGCGTTGCTGCACGTTTAGCTGCAGGGCACGTTCCACACCCAGGGCAGCCGTCACTCTGCTTCCCGAAGAGCCCACTAACCTGTTTGAGTACGTTTCGCAACACATACACGAGCGCTACACACACAATACACCAAACAATAATCTCCTGCATCTTACCTAACCCCCCAGCCAAGCGCCATTCCTGCATGGTATATGATAAACGATACGATCCAGGCTAGCGCAGTCATATACACAAGTTGAAAAATGGGCCATTTCCATCCATTTGTCTCCCGCCGGACAACAGCCACAGTAGAGATACACTGCATTGCGAGTACGTAGTAAACCATTAACGTGACCGCAACTAACGGTGTAAAGACCCTCTCACCCGTGCGCGGGTTCACATCTTCCTTCATACGCCTGCCGAGGCTCGCCTGGCCCACCCTGGAATCCGGACTATCTACGTTGTAGATCGTGCCCATTGTAGAGACAAAGACTTCGCGCGCGATAAATGATGACGCAATGCCTACTCCCATCTTCCAGTTAAAGCCCAGAGGTCGAAGCACGGGGGCGATGAATTGTCCGGTCCGCCCCAGATACGAACCCGTCAATGCCTTCTGAGGTGGAGCGTTGGGCATTTTAGGATAGGACGAAAGAAACCATATAACTACAGAAATTGATAAAATCACCGTTCCAGCTCGCCGAATGAACAGCCAGGAACGCTCCAGCATCTGCATAACCACTGTTTTCCAGGCGGGTAACCTGTAGGGCGGAAGTTCCATAAGGAAGCTGGGCGAAACACCCTTCAACAACGTGCGGTGAAATGCCCACGCCATCAGGAATGCCGCTATCATCCCCAGGAAATACATCGCCGTAAACGTTACGCCTGGAAGAGTCAGCAGTGTTACCGAGCCAATTCCAAACACGCGGCGGTTGGGTATAAAAGCCGAGGTCATCAGCAGGTAGACTGGCAGCCTCGCAGAGCACGACATAAGTGGTGCAATCAATATGGTAATAAGGCGTGCCTTGCGATCGCCAATGGTTCGGGTCGCCATGATACCAGGAATCGCGCATGCAAAGGACGACAGCAGCGGGATGAATGACTTACCATGAAGACCAACCCTGCTCATCAGTCTATCCATTAAAAAGGCAGCCCGCGCCATGTAACCCGTATCTTCCAGCAGGCCAATAAAAAAGAAGAGCAGCAGGATTTGCGGCAAGAACGAGAGGGTAGTCCCCATGCCTCCCAAAACTCCCGCGTCGAATAACTGTCGAAGATCGCCAGGGGGAAGGAAGCGCGTTGCCAACCTGCCAAGTTCACCAACTTCATTTTGAACAGTGTTTGCTGGGCCCTGCCCCAGTGTGAAAATCACCTGAAAAACGAGGGCCATCACGGTGAAGAAGAGAACGTATCCCCAGAAGGGGTGCATAACTATACGGTCGACGCGCTCGGAAACCGATGCCTCCGGAAGTGCGGTAGCTGAGGCTCTTGATTTGCTGGAAGTAACCATGCGCGAGGCCCACGCATACCGAGCCTCTATTACGCGCGTTACAAAATCCACATCGGCAGCAGCCAGCTTTTCTCGTGTAGAAGAAATGAGCTCCTCTAGTTGAGGCGTACTGGTTAGCGCACTGTTGTCCTGAATCAGCAGTGATACTGCCTCAGCGAATGCCGCGCGTTCCGGGAGTTCATGGCGCTGCTGCAAGTACCTCTGGAGGTCAAAGATGGCCTGCTTTACCGCATCGGTTACCTGCCAGGCTGGCGCAGGCGGGTCGCCGGGCGTCTTCAGTCGGCCGAGCATTTCCGGAAGGCCCTCACCGCGCGAAGCAACCACCACGCACACGGGAACACCTAACTGCTGCTCCAGGGCTACAGCATCAAGCTTTTCGCCCCGCTTCTCAAGCATATCGGTCATGGTGAGAGCGATTATGACGGGAATACCGGTATCAAGAATCTGGCTGGTAACGTATAGGTTGCGCTCAAGGTTTGTGGCATCTACAACGTTTATAACTAGGTCTGGTCGCGGTGAATCTGGTCGGATGCCGAGTAGAACTTCCCTGGCAATCGCCTCGTCGGGCGAGTGAGGTGTGAGCGAATAGAGGCCGGGAAGGTCGAGCAGCCGCAGGTGCGTACCGTCAGCCAGCGAGGCTCTACCCTCTTTGCGCTCCACCGTAACGCCGGGGTAGTTGCCAACTCTCTGCCTCATGCCCGTAAGAGCATTGAAAAGTGTCGTTTTACCGCAGTTTGGGTTTCCCACAAGTGCAGCGACGAGTTCACCCGTTTCGGAGGAGCCTGTTACATTCGCAGGTGCCTGCATCAGACGGATTCCAGGTCTTCGTGGCTCAGCCACACAGCACTCGCTTCGTCACGTCGAAGCGAAAGATTATAACCGCGCACCTCAATATCCAGCGGGCCACCAAAGGCTGCAATTCGCAGTACCTTAACGTGTACACCGGGGGTGAGCCCCATCTCCAGCAAACGAATTCGGGCCGATGACTGTCCTAGTAGGCGCGAAATATACCCACATTCGCCGGGTTTAAGTTCTGCCAGGCTCACACCACTGCGTGTTAGTGTACCAGGGGTTGGTGGACTACTTGAAACCGTGCTATCCAGTGATCGCTGCGAGAGCCGCATACGACTGCGGCGAGACCGTGAGGCCTCTGACTGCGGTGGAACTGCGCCGTCACTGTCGATGTTTTTCATTACGAGTCTGCTCTGCCTCCCGAGGATCAGGCTGTTACTGCCGGAGTTGTGACGAACTCTACCGACTGGTTGTTCACACTGCCGGCAACAACCGACAGCGGATTACTGTATCTAATCGGGGATACTACCCGTATAGAGCTAGAGACTTCACGGCCCACTGCAATAAGCGAGTCCAACCCAGGCAGCCTCAACGTTATGACGTCGCCAAATGGTGACTTGCTCTCAATTCGCGCCTCTGTTTGTGGTACAAGCCCAATTTCCAGAAGGTACCCCAAAAATTCAGTCCGTTCATCAGTTATTCGGCTGATTATAACCACTTCTCCTGCCACACAATCTGCGAGTGGCCGAGTTAAGTCCTCAACGGAGGCATCTACGGGGTTACCATGGGGGCAGGTCGTTGGATACCCCAACGCGCGCTCAATCCTGTCTGCTACCTCTTCGCTTAGGTAGTGCTCCAGTTTGCACGCAAGTTCGTGTACGTCGTCCCACGGCAACTCCAGGAAATTAACCAAAAGGCACTCCACCAGCCTGTGCCGCCTGAGAAGGGAGAGAGAAAGTCTGGTTCCATCGGCGGTCAGTCGAACCCCATGGTAAGGCGTATGCTCTACAAGTCGAAGTTCTGCAAGCTTTTTGAGCATAGCGGTAGCAGAAGCCGGGGACACCGTCATATACCGTGAAACGTCACCAGTTCCCACCACGCTTAGCTCCTGCTGAAGCCTGTAGATACCCTCGGTGTACTCTTCTATCGACTCGGTAATTTCTCGCTGATCGCGATCGCGAGTCGTCGGCCGACAGCCTGCCGGAACCCGAAGCTGACTCTCATTTGGGTCTTTTGACGCCAATCTGTTCTCCATAACTCATAACGTGAGCATATATTTAAATTTTAACACGTGATAACATAATAATGCAACGTCTTCATCCAAATTTTAGTCTAATCTAAACTTTATTTTTTAAAATCCTCCATCCAGGGGATGGATCCTTCAATAACGCCATGTATGTTTTGGTTGGATCAATCTTTAAGCAACAGATGAAGGAAACAGCGCTCAACCTGTTGAACAGGTATTCAGGAGTAATGGAGCGTTGACGCAAATACCCGTTTTGCTCGATACAGACATCGGTTCAGACATCGATGATGCCCTTGCACTTGCCTACCTGCTTAGGCAACCCAACTGTCACCTTATAGGTGTTACAACTGTAAGCGGCGAAGCATCTCGGCGTGCGGCGCTGGTTCATTGGCTCTGCGCGGTCGCGGGTAAACCGCAAATACCAGTACACTGTGGCACCGAACGGCCCCTCTTTGGCGAACAGCGGCAGCCTGACGCACCGCAATTCAACGCCCTACCTGCCAGGTTCTCAGAGATCCGCCACCCATCTTCGCATGCTGTGGAATTTCTTCGAGACGAAATTACCAGGCGACCAGGAGAAATATCGCTTCTGGCCATTGGCCCGCTCACCAATGTGGCGCTTCTGTTTGCCACGTATCAATTCATTCCACAGATGTTACGATCGCTCGTAATAATGGGAGGCACATTTAGAACGCCCGGCGCAGATACCACCGCCGAATGGAATATTCAGTGTGATCCAGCTGCTGCAGCCATAGTCTTCGAACGTAATCCACAGCCGTTCCTGGCTGTTGGGCTAAACGTAACTACGAAGTGTAGGCTATCGTCCACGGCATTCAACGATATGCTAGGGGGCTACGATCCCCTTAAGGCAGCAGTGAAATCGATGGCGGATGTCTGGTTTGCTTCGGCACCAGAAGTCACATTTCACGACCCGTTAGCTGCTGCTCTCATTTTCGAATCCGAGATTTGCGAGACAGCTAATACGCACGTTCAGGTCTGCCTACATGGGCCTGGTATTAAGGGGGCCACGCTTGAGAACCACGATAGTTCTTATGCACCACATAGCATAGCCGTTACGGTGAACGCACCGCGATTTTTCTCTCACTACAGTTCTGTTTTGAAATCAACACACACCATAACAGAGGACAGCATATGAAACTTAAGCTAGCACCGTTTGTCGCCGCCGCCGGCGCCCTTGCGGGAACCGCAATTGCCGCAAATGCCCAGGGTTCTTTTTATCTGAAAAACGGAGACCGCGTCGTCTTCTACGGCGATAGCATTACGGAACAGCATTTGTACACTAACTGGGTAGAGGACTACGTAGTCACCCGGTTCCCAAACTTAAAAGTCGATTTTGTCAATGCCGGGGTTGGCGGTGATCGTGTTACCGGCGGCTGGGCAGGCGACATCAATACGAGGCTTAAGCGCGACCTAATTCCGTTCAAGCCTACAATTGTCACATGTATGCTTGCCATGAATGATGCATCATACCGAGCATACGATCCAGCCATCTTTCACACCTATGCAAAGGGCTACAAGTATATTCTTGACACGGTAAAGGCTAGCCTGCCAGATGTTAGGTGGACCCTTATTGAGCCCTCGCCATACGATGACGTAACACGCGCACCAGGATTTCCGGGCGGCTATAATGCAGTGCTACTTAAATACGCCGCTTATGTAAAGAAGCTGGCGGCCAGCACCGGCTCTCTTGTAACCGACTTCAACCACCCTATGACAGAAATGCTCGGGAAGGCAAACGTGGCCGATCCTTCACTTGCCTCAAAACTCATTCCAGACCGCGTACACCCATCACCGGCTGGGCATCTCATTATGGCGGAGTCACTACTAAGAACCTGGAATGCACCGGCAACGGTGGCTTCCGCAACCATTGATGGCTCAACAGGCAAGGTTACAGCCGAACTGAACACAAAAATTTCAGGTATCACTACAACGAACGGCGTTATTAGCTGGGCTGAAACCGACAAGTCACTGCCGTTCCCTCTTGATTTGAAGGACGCAGAAACCAAGCTCGTGCTCGCTAGCTCCAACTTTGTGCAGAAGATAGATGAGGAGCCCCTCACGGTAACTGGTCTTACCGCTGCACACTACGTGCTCGCAATTGATGGTACTACCGTTGGAACGTTTACCCCGGATGAACTTTCGGCTGGTGTTAACCTCGCACTGTTAGATACACCAATGCTGAAGCAGGCGCTTGCGGTGAACCAGCTTACCACTGATCACAGTAACGTTCATATGACGATGTGGCGCAATGTTGAGATGCCCTATGCCTACGACCAGGGGCCGGCGCTCTCTAAAGCTATACAGGCCCTGAATGCCCTCGATTTCCAGTTGCAGACGAGACGACGTATGATCGCCCAACCACATGCGCACACGTTTACCCTAACGCCAGCAGCCTAGAAACTATCAGGAGAACGCACATGCCGATAAACACATCGCTGCGAAATGCGTTGCATCTCACCCTGTGCGTTCTCCTGTGTTTGGCAGGCGGCTGTAGCGGCGGTTACCGGCACGGCC
>JAJZFK010000169.1 GCA_021805405.1 bacterium | reverse complement strand
TCTGCTTTGGACGCGAGGAATGGGCACTTAATCAGCCCGAAATGATGGCGCTCTACACCATGCTCTCTATGGCGAGCGCAGTTGCGGGAGTGGGTAACCTCGGCTTTTTTCTGCCGTTTCTTGTAAACCCATTCTATTACAACACCACATCTAACGGATGGAAGGCGTGGTGGCCACTTCTGCCGGACATCATTGGCCCTCGCACCAAGGCTGTTTTAAAGCCCTTCTACCTGGGGCATTCCTCGTTTTTGCAGCCCGGTATTCTGGAAGCCTGGGCGAAGCCGCTGATTATATGGATGGCCTTCTTTCTCCTACTGATATGGACGACTCTCTGCCTGGCTTCTATGTTGCGCCGGGGTTGGGAGAGCGAGGAGTACCTGCCGTTTCCCGTGATAGCGCTCCCACTGGAAATGACGCGTCCTGGGGCACCCATCTATCGTAGCAGGATGTTATGGCTTGGCTTTGCTTTACCTGCCCTGTTACACTCGATCAACTCTTTGCACAGCATCTACCCCACACTGCCGTTTTTTCCAATTAACTCCGTGCATGATGCCATACCAGACTTTGGCTTGGGAACACCGTGGACTGGCATGGGGTCATTCTTCTATATGCTGCATCCCGCAGGCGTAGGCTTTGGATATTTGATCAACACGGACGTGTCGTTCTCACTCTGGTTTTTCTACCTGCTAAAGAAGCTGATTTTAGTGTGGTCAGTCACGGTGAACCTGCGAGATGCGGCTACGGGCTGGGGCGCAGAAGCCAATGGCCAATTCCCGTATTATAGCGCGCAGGGCTGGGGTGCGTTTCTAGGGTTGGCACTAATGGTGCTGTGGAGCAATCGACGTCACCTTAAATCCTACATCCTTCGCGCGATTCATGGAGATTCGGCTGGTGTTGATGCTACCGAACCAATGAGCGCTCGCTTGGGCTTTTTTGGCTTTGTTGGTGGGTTCCTTGGCCTGTGCGGATTTGTTTGGCTGCTTGGGGGATCGTGGTGGCTGCCTCCACTCTTTTTTGGTATCTATGTTCTAATCGTAATTACATTGTCACGTATTCGTGCAGAAACCGCAGTGGTGTCTGGTGAATTAACTTGGGTAAATCCGCAATCTATTGTGCCGACTTTATTAGGAACGAGCCATATGTCACAGACCGACGTAGTGCACATGGCAACGCTATCATGGTTCAACACGGATTATAGAGCGGTGCCAATGCCGCACATGCTGGAGGGCCTGGTTTGCCAGCATAGGTCTCGTGGACGAATGAGTAATCTCGTTTGGGCAATCATGATTGCTGCGGCAATTGGGATTGTTGCAGCTCTGCTTTGGGATTTGCAGCTCTATTACTCGCTAGGTGCAGCTACCGCAAAGATAAACAACTGGCGAATACTTAAAGGGTCAGAACCCTGGAACAACCTTCAGGGCTGGATTCAAAACCCCAAGCCGCCCAACTTTCCTATGGGGTTCGCTATGGCGGTTGGTGCTGCCATTACTGCACTGCTCACCGTGCTACGAATGAGGTTTGTTGACTTTCCACTAAATGCAGCCGGCTATGCGTTAAACATGTCGTTTGCCAACGACTTCTTTTGGTGCGACATGTTCGTTGCCTGGCTGCTTAAATCGCTCATCATGCGCTATGGTGGACGAGATCTCTACCGTAAGCTGCTTCCATTCTTCCTGGGGCTCATTCTGGGTGATTTTGTTACCGGTTCAGCGTGGTCCATTATTGGCACCATGCTGCACCTCAATTTGTTCAGGACATTTGCAACTTAATGCCACTCATCGTCGGGCTCTTATGGGCTTATCGAGTTGAGGATTCACCAAAGTCATGGTTCTCGCCAGAGTTTTAGCCGATTTGCAATTGCATTATCATGGAACAAATACGTTTGTCCTGTGCCAGGTTAAGGCTGCTAATGCCGGCGCGAATCGTTCGTCTTGAGGCAGCAGAATTCGGGTTCCTGCCGGTACAAATTGTTCTGACGCTACTAGATGAGGAGAACACAGCAGCCTGTAATCATCGCCTATTGCAAGCCCGCCATGCCGAAAGACGAACGCATGGTTTGCACAGAGATTAATACCGTTGCGAGGATCCTGGTTATAATAACCGACTTCGGGGAGAATGTGAATTGGATTTGAGATAGAATCGCCATTTGGCATCTCCGCTTTCATGCGGCATACGGCACACCTTTCCATATACAAATTGCGAATTGCATCGTCAAAAATCCATTTGGAGATGAAATAGGTGTCATTGATGGGTTCCGCAACCTCTCGATATTTAAACAGGTCGAAATCCCGCACCAGATATCTTTTCAACGCTGAAAACTTCATATTTGCGGGAAGCGACTGAACAAGGTCCTTAAGTGACACATCAAAATACTCGTGCAATAGCGCGGCACGCAGATAATCCCGTTCGGCCGCCCCCTGTAAAAGTTGCCACAGGTCGTCTTCTAGAGATACAGATATCACCGCCTCGTTGAGCCGCTTAATACTTGGGCTATTGCCTATTTCGTCTTGTCCTAGCGGTCTGCCGGCTCTGTCCTTCAGATGCCAAAACCTCTCCTTCCTTAGAAAATAAAACGGATAGGCTGGCCGTTGCTGCCAAACGTCATTGCCTACAAGGATTTCCCAGTGAGCCTGAAAGCAGTACACCAAATTGCTATTCAGCTCAATTACGTTATCAATAATCTGGCCGGCTTCAATCTGCCACAGCACTGCA
>JAJZFK010000559.1 GCA_021805405.1 bacterium | reverse complement strand
ATCGGCCCCGGGCATGTGGAATGGCGGTGCGCAGTGCTGCACCCTTACCCTGGTTGAAGGTGTGGTAAAGCACGGTGACACCAGGAATGACCCCCTCCACCTCCCGCTGCAGAAGCTGCCTGGTGTTATCGGTGCTGCCATCATCCACCACAATGATCTCCTTATCCACAGGTACATCCCTCACGCGCTGTATAAGTGTGAGGAGAGTGGTGGCTTCATTCATGACTGGCATGAGCACAGTAAGCAGCGGTGAGTTGGATTCTCCATTATTGGTGAGTTTCAGTTCATCGTCCTCATTGAGCACAGTCCTTAACCATACATGTCAGTAGAGATGTGTTTTGAACCAGTCGTGAGTCCTTTGCATGGCAATCGATGCCGAATCTGCATGAAATGCCTGTTCGCGCGTATCGTTGTTAAAAGCGTGCCCGGCTTCTTCGTACACAAATATCTCACTCAGTTTACCTGCCGACTTTAGCGCATTTTCTAAACGCCGTACTCCCTCTACAGGAATTGCATGGTCTTGCCCGCCAAAATGGCCCATAAGCGGTGAGTTGATACTCTCGACGATATCGATTGGATGAGCGGGCTGCGCTGCGGTTTTGTCACCTTCTACGCGTCCGTAGTAGGCTACACACGCCTGTACGTCACCTGTGTTACCTGCCATAAGCATGGCGACGCGCCCACCCCAGCAAAAGCCCACCAGCCCAACCGGCCCGGCCGCACCGGGTACGGCGCGCAACCACGCGGCGCAGGTATTAAGGTCGCTTACCAGGCGCGCATCTGGAATGTTACCAACGATGGCGCGAATGGCATCGAAACCTTGGTCCAACGGTAGAGTGCCTTCGCGCGTGAAGAGGTCCGGTGCCAAAGCTGTGAAGCCGGCGCGAGCAAATCGACAGGCGACGTCCTTGATGTGATCCGTTAGTCCAAAGATCTCGTGAACGACGATCACCGCGGGACGGCTTTCACCACCTTGGGGCTGGGCCAAAAAAGCGTTCAGCTGGGCATCTGGCAGTTCAATGGTGACAAGTGATGACGTGGTATCTTGGGTGAGTGCTTGCAAAATAGTAGCTCCAGGAATTCAGTTGTTGTTACCTATTATAAACGGAAAATCTATGAGAGACAATCGCGGGTTTGCTAAACATGATAAGTCAATTTTTTGAAAGTGACCATTCTGTCGATATTGCACTGCATTTGGGTATTGCGCGGATGCAAGATTTGCAGCATAGTTAAAGCGCAAGTGGTGCTGTACCTGTAAACTTGAAGGTGGACCCAATTCGTGCGGTAGAGGCATCGCAAATCTAAGTACTGCTGGAACCGACAGCCGGATTGGCTGATTGGTTGTGTGCTGCCACGAGTTCGACATTCGAACGTCAAGTACCGTGTTGTAAAAATGCATTTTCGAACCGGCCATCTCCACCAGCTGCCTACACCTGCAGTTACCATTAGATTTAGCCGTGGAAGCTTGAATGCCGTTAGGTTGATTTCAACTTTTATTGCGGGGGCGGCGCGGTTGAACTGCGTACTACTAGTTCGGTTGGTAACAACGTGCTGGATGCCACAGCATTGCCGTTTAGCACCTGCAAAAGCATTGAGACTGCTTCACCACCCAACCGACTAAATGGTTGTCGTATTGTTGTGATAGGCACCCTGCACATGGTTGCATCGGCAACGTCGTCGAATCCCGTAACTGAGACATCACCGGGCACCCGCAGTCCACGATCGGTGACTGCTGCTATTACGCCCGATGCGATCGCGTCGTTAGTACAACAGATTGCGGTAGGGCGTACTTCCTCTGGTAGATCCATCAGGCGACTTGCACGTTCGTATCCTGAATCTGAACGATACCGTCCCACCACAATGTGCCGGTCTGAAATGGGAATTCTAAACTCATCGCATGCAGCATTGAAGCCAATTGTTCTGAGGTTACAGCTCTGCATGTTCTGTTCGCCCGTAAGTAGTGCTATCCTCTTGTGACCAAGAGCTAACAGGTGACCGGTAATGGTTTTCATGGAAGCCACATTATCAACATCCACACAAGAGACGTTCTGCTGCCCGAGAACAGCATTAATAACTACTGTAGGAACCTTCCGTTCCGCTAATACCTGGACGAGATTACAGTCTTCGGGCGGTCCAATTACGATAATGCCGTCGCAACGACCATCTGAATATTGAGGTACCGCCTCATCTGATTCTTCCCAATGGCGGGAAGTAAATAGGGTAGATGCCTGTTTGTGCCTCATACAGGCTCCCAATATTCCGTGCAGCACTGAGAGAAAGTAGAAATCTGTGGTATTGACATCCCAATAGGTGTAGATAATACCCAGTGTGTCCATGCGTCGACGCGAAAGACCACGGGCTACTGCGTTGGGATGATAGCCTAGCCGTTTGGCCACCGAAATTACGCGCTCTTTTACGCCAGTACTCACAGGCTTAGGACCGCCGTTGAGAACGTACGATACTGTGGAAATGGACACGCCACTTTCCCGAGCTATATCACGAATGGTTGCCGGCATCTTTTTACTCTCCGAAGAGGCTGCTCTCGCAACCTTACTGTAATGTTGGCACATAACTCCGCAGATTTTAGTGCCAACAAAAAGCGTGGTATTTTCAATTCTTTACCTGAAGTCAACGAACGCCCAAATGAAGGGAGCACCCAGTTCTAATAGCGTGACGTGACAGGCTTCATCATATTTCAACATTGGGTTGTTGC
>JAJZFK010000391.1 GCA_021805405.1 bacterium | reverse complement strand
GTGTGCCTGGGCGATCAGCGCCGCGCCCATCGCGGAGGCGACACCGATCTCCGCCTGGCATCCGCCTTCCGCGCCGGAGAGCGTGGCGTTGTGCTTGCAGAGATAGCCGATGCCCGCCGCCGTGAGTCGGCAGCTCGTGCCAAGGCTAGCGCAGATGTGGTGCAAGCGCAGGAGCAGCAGCGGTCACGTATAGCGGAGCTTGAGGCGCAGCAGAAGGTGAACGATCAGGAAAAGGCGCTTAACATGCAGATAGCCTCCAACGGCGCCTCTGTAGCCCGTGCCGAGGCAGATCGCCAAACGGCAGTTCGCGAGCAGCGTATGGCAGAACTCGCCGCTTCGCAGATCACGCAGGCACAGGCCGACGCTGATCAAAACGTTATTAAGCAGGAAGCTGAGGGACGGGCGCAGGCAGCCCGCATCAAGGCAGTTGCCGAGGCAGAGGCGGAAGCTATTCGCATGAAGTCGCAGGCGCTCATGGAATCTGGAGGTGCCTACCTCGACCTTCGTCGCCTGGAAATGGCGCCAGAGCTAACGAGGCAGGTTTCCCTCGCGCTTGCAAACGGGCAGTTTGTGAACTTCGGTACGAGTGGCGAGGGCGGTCACAGCGCCGTGTCATCGGGGTCCGACGATGTGATGCGCGTAGTGCAGACTCTAATGGCTGCGCAGGTTATAACCGGTGGTGGCGCTAGTGCCGTTGTTCAGGCGGGTGCTCGTAACGGGCAACCAGCCATTGAGGCACCGCCAACACCCGCCACAGTACCGTCGGTCGCTACGAGCCGACCCGTGGTAACGACGCCTGCTATGCCACCTCGACGATAATGTGGGCGATGCGGCCGGCGGCAAACAACGGCTAATCTCAAAACCTGTCGGTATTAGCGCCGACAGGTTTTTGTTTGGCAACGGTTTAGCTTACAGTTTCGCACAATCCTCATGATGGGTAAACTCGTCGTGAATAGCGCCTACAACATTGAAAGCAGATGTACTTGTAATTTTGTTGGCGTTATGTTATTATGTGCGAAGAGAAATATCCCCGGTGTGACTTAATCTATGCTCCGGCGTGCAGAATTATTTAGTAACATACTGATTAATTCTGCGTCTAAAGCGTCTGGATCCGTGGCGTCAATCAATACGCAGCACAGAATATGGCTGTGCCGCTACCCCGGTAATCTGAAAGGTGAGCGTCCATGTTCTGTTTGGGGAACGGTCCGCTGGCATATAGGCATCGAACTGCACTTGCAAGTGTCGTTGCTATCTTCGCTCCCTTTTTTACCGTTTTCACATGCGCGAGCGCCGATCCTGTTCCCGCCGATTTACAGAGCGCGTACCGCCAGATCTACGGCTCCGTTTCAGCGGCACGCATGAAACAGACAGTTGATACGCTCAGCACCATGGGTTCGCGTGTTGCAGGGTATCCCGGCGAGCAAAAGGCCGCTGACTACGTGTATCAGCAGATGTGTGGGATCGCTGGTACGAACAATGTACACACGGATAAGTTTAACGTCACCATTCCCTTCGACGAGGGTGTTGCCAGCCCCGCTAAGGGTGCTTACGCTCAACTGCTTTCTGCCCCTGCGGGCTCGCCCGCCTCGCACCTCAGCATGTACCCGCTGTGGCCCAACCTTGTGCGAACATCCACACTGCCGGTCAATGGTCTTGCCGGCCCGGTTATCTACGTGGGTAACGGGGATCTTAACAATTTCAACGGTAAAACGGTGGAAGGCTCCATCGTTCTTGTGAACTTTAACTGTGGGCAGCAGTGGCTTAATGCGCCCCGACTTGGTGCTAAGGCAGTTATTTTCATCGCGCCCGACTCTACGCTTCGTGGTGAGGCAGACTCCAAGTTTATTGGTATTCCCATATCCATTCCGCGTTTCTACATGACGCAAAGCCAGGCGGCCCCACTACTTGCAGCCTGTGCCGCGGGGCCCCCGCCGCAAGTGCGACTATTCTGTAATATGCCGTGGCGTGATGAGACCTGCCGCAACTTCACTGCGGTCATTCCTGGTGCTGATCCTAAAATGGCTAACCAGGTGATTGTGGTTGAGAGCTATTACGACTCTATTTCCATCGTACCGGCTCTGGCACCTGGTGCGGATACAACCTGCGGTATGGCAGCCATGCTGGAGATGATGCGCTATTTTAAGGCACATCCGCCCAAAAGAACAATGTGGTTCGTAGCCACCAGCGCACATTTTCAGGCGCTGCAGGGAATTCGTGAGTACCTCAACTCACACATGAACGCGTGGATGCCACCGGGCATCATTCAATCTGCTCTGGCAAAAACCAACGAGACCCGCGTAGGTATATGGCTGGGTGTTTTTCTGATTTTCTTTGCGCTCGTGTTTGCGTCGTCGCTACGATCAAAATCTCCCACAGGCAAACGGCTTACAGGTGGTACGATTACCGCCGGCATCTCACTGGCAGTGATGCTTGCACTTAACGGCGGCTTCTACGCTAGCCCGCATGCAGAATCGCTACCCAATCCTCCTAAGATCCTCCTGTGGACGGGGCTCGACCTTACGAGCCAGTCTAACTCCTTCGGCATATTCTACAAGGGGTGGTTCTACGATTTTCGCGAGGATATTCAGGGCAGGTTTAGTGATATTGCCCGTATCTGCCGTGAAAACGCTGCACTTGTGGGTCAGACATTTGGCTACGACTCCACCAGATATTTCGATGATGGCGTGAACCCCGTAAATGGCAAAAACTGGCGAAACTACATCCCAGGCCAGCCGGCATTCGACTCCGAGCCGGTCACGATGGCCGGTGGCAATGGAATAACATTTGCCACCACGAACGACAGTCGTAACCTGATCGATACACCGTTCGATACTGCAAACCGGGTAAACATTGCGAACCTCACCACGCAGGTTAAGCTAATGGACTGCCTGATGTGGCACATCGTAACAGATTCAAACGCGCAAAGCGACAGCGATATGCGCCATATGCCCATAGCTGACGCACCACAATGGTCGCGAATGGCGTTGCAGGGCGGCTTTTCCACCGTAAACGGCCAGGTTCAGATCTTTAACCCCAAGAAATCGTTCATAGCGAGTTCTGACCCTAAGTTGTGCAGCACCCTTGTTGTGCTTCGCAATCAAACCAAGAGCTTTATGGGCGTGCGCGGTAATATGATCACGGAGGCGCAGTGGTCCACACCAGATAACATGAGTGACCTCAGCCTCGACAAGAACGGACTTCCGTTACAATACAACAAAGCAACCGGTGAGGCTACCGGGCTCAACGGGAAGCAGTATCCGTGCCTGGATTACTATTCGTTCCACGGTGTTGCCCCTCTAACCGCATATGGTTCCAACAAGAATATCAGCCTTGCGGCGTACCACATCGACAATCAGTCGATGCGTCCTAATCCGACTAACCCCGCGGTTACGGAGCCCGATCCGCATCGAGGCGAGATCAATTACGCACCAGACCGTGGTCCGGAGGGTGCAGAGGCAATACCCCTTAGCGTAGAGGTTACTACCGCCCGTCGCACCACGCCAATCGTTGTTTTTCGTTGTGTTCCCACCGCCATTTATGATCTCGTAGATCAGCAGTCGCTGCAGGCTCTCACCGGCATTAGCGTTTATGACGGCGAAACTGATGGTACGCCTCGAATGTACGGCTATACCATGGCACCTCAGGATAGTGCAAACTCTTCATCATACGTAGAAGATATGGCGGTACTGTTTGCACAGCCTGGCTCACGCATGAAGATTGCGATGACTAGTGGGCCTGGTGATACCCGCCTGCTATTGATCAATTCAAAGTCTGACCCCACCGATCCGTTTAACCAGAAGGGGCTTTCACCTAACCCCACGGGCATTGGCTACCTGGTAGCTGGTAGTAGTGCAGATCGCCAGGATGCTAGCCTTATTGGCGCCAAGCGCGCAGTACCTACGGTAACCAACACGAGCGGTGAAATCGCACGATCAGGAGCAATCTACGATACCGCCCTGCATGTTGCCGAGGATATGTGGAAGCTGGACGACTACCGCATGCGGCGCCTTGCGAACTATCGCATACTTAACATGCACAGCAAAGAGGGAGTACCAGGGCTGCACAACCTCGCTGCGCAGGAGATAGCGCTCGCAAAGCAGGCCCGCGTACAAAAGAACTGGGAGCTGTTTGATGCGCGCTCCCGCGAGGCGTGGGGCCTGGAGAGCAGAGCCTACCCGGATGTTCAGCAGACAGCAATGGACGTAGTTGAGGGAGTTATCTTCTACCTGGCTCTCCTTATGCCATTTGCCTATTTCAGTGAGAGGCTGCTTTTTGGCTTCTTCGACCTTAAACGCCAACTTACAGCAGCATTCCTTATCTTCCTGGCGATATTTACCTGTTTCCGATACATTCACCCGGCTTTCGACCTTACGACAAACCCCATTATCGTGCTGCTTGCGTTCATTATGCTCGCCCTTTCAGTGCTTGTAATCGCCATGATTACCGGTAAGTTTGAAGAGCAGGTGAAGCAGATGGGTGAGAGCGCCGCCGGCGTGCACCGCGCCGATATTGGCCGTGTGTCTGTCGCATTTGCTGCGTTCAACCTGGGCATTTCCAATATGCGCCGCCGCAAAACCCGCACTGCGCTTACGTGCATTACCCTGGTACTGCTTACGTTTACGGTGCTTTCATTCACCTCGGTGGTTCAGGTCATGAGGTTTAACAAGGTACCGGCACCTAGTGATTACGGCCCCCGGTACAACGGTATCATGATCCGTACACCCATGTGGGACCCGCTTCAGGAGCCAGCCTACCGAATTTTGAGCGACGAGTATTCCCGCAATTACCACGTGGCACCGCGGGCCTGGTTCTACGGCACTTCGCCTGGTGAGCAGTCGTTCTTAACGCTTCAGCGCGCAGACCGGTCTTACGATGCCCGGGCACTTTGCGGTCTCTCATGGGATGAGAGTTATATAACGAAGCCGCAGGACGCCTTGCTTAAAGACGACAAGGGTAATGTAGTGGGCCGGTGGTTTAAGCCAGGTGACCGGTACGACATCATATTGCCGGATACCATTGCACAGGCACTACACATAGGGTTGCGTGATGTAGGAACCGCCAAAGTAAACTACAGCGGGGTTCCGTACACAGTAATTGGAATTTTAGACTCCCAGAAGCTTAAGCGCATAGCTGACCTGGACAACGAAATGCTGACTCCTGTTGACTTTATCGCAATGAGTAAGCAGTCGCAAAGCAGCTCCGGCAGCTCTGGTTCTAGCCAGGGTTTCCAGAATTACATACACCTTGAGCCGGATATGGTGTTCTTCATACCTTACAGAACCGCTATGGACATGGGTGCTCAACTGCGGTCCATCGCCATCGATTTTAGCAATCCTACCGAGGTGCTTAAGCGCCTTGATCCGCTGATGCACAGGTTGGACCTTAACATCTACGCAGGGCAGGTGTTCAACGCCAATGCTACGACGCCCGCGAAGATCGGCGCAGTTTACCGATACTCGTCCATCGCGGCGACTTCATCGAGTGGGCTGGAACTGGTTCTGTTCCCCATCATTCTAGCTTCGCTTATTGTCCTTAATACAATGCTTAACTCTGTATATGAGCGCATTCGTGAGATACATATCTTCTCGTCTATTGGGTTAGCACCGTCACATATCGGTATGCTGTTCATTGCAGAGGCGCTGGTTTACGCGATACTTGGGTCTGTTGCCGGCTACCTGCTAGGGCAGTTCCTGAGTAAACTGCTGGTAATCACCGGCTGGGCACCTGCGCTGTACCTTAACTTCTCGAGTACAAGCGCTGTGGGTACGACCCTTATCGTGGTCACCGTGGTACTGCTCTCTACCATCTATCCGGCCCGCAAGGCTTCCGAGGTAGCGACCCCTGCAGTAGACCGTACCTGGAAGACACCGGATCCCGAAGGCGACAACTGGAAGATACCGTTACCATTCGCGGTAACTGGCGACCAGGCGAGTGGGCTGAACTCCTTCCTTATGGAGTGGTTGAAGGCATATGAAGAGTACAGCATTGGTGACTTTGTAACCCAGCAGGTAGTGACCGAAGAGTTCGAGAGCGAGAATGGTCACGCCTACCGAATAGGGTGTATGGCCTGGTTAGCGCCATTTGACCTGGGTGTTTCGCAGTTGGTAGCCGTTGAAACGACACCTACAGATACCGCAGATGTTTACGAGATACACCTCCTGCTCACGCGCGTTTCCGGTGATATTTCAAACTGGAAGCGAGTGAACCGCCGCTTCCTGAACACCCTGCGAAAGCAGTTCCTTATTTGGCGAACGCTCAAACAGGCGGATCGAGAGCGTTACCTGGTTGGAGACGTAGCGGCTGAACCTGTGGTTGCCTGATACCTGGGCATTAGATGGCTGGAGGACTGATATGAACGTCCTTAGGTGCCTTGGTAATCTTGATTGTTGCACTGGCCGTATGGGCACTGTGGTGCGTTCCGCTTATGGTGATGGCTCGCAAAGTTGGCCATGAATTAGCCTGGTTGGTCTGGGTGCCAATTGCTAATACCTGGCTTCTCTTTGATAACGATGAACGAGAGTGGGGGTACATGCTTCTCGTGTTCGTACCACTCGTTAACATCGGCGGTACAGTTTGGGTGGGAATAGGGCTCGCGGAGACGTTTGGCCAGCCGCAATGGCTAGGTATTCTGTTGGTAGTGCCGTTGTTGAACGTAGCTCTGTTGTACTATCTCGCTTATTTTGTAAAGACGAATGTGCTGCGGTACTAGTGGCCTTCGCCGATACGACAAAGGTACTGTAAGTTGCGATTGAGGGTTCACAAGTGCGAACCAATGTGTGACGGCGTTGGTTGGCCAATACTCTGAACGGTGAATTCTAGACTGGCAGTTTTACGAATTAACGTGCACACGGTGGCATGTTCGAGCAGATTGCTGGTATTTGGCATGTGGAACTTTTGGCAGGAGGCATAACGCGTGGCGGTAGACAACGAGATAGCGCTTGCTAGACAACAGGTGGAAGTTGAGGCCAACGACGAGCAGGGAGAACAGCAGTTCGCCGATGGCTTCAGTGGTAAGACTGTCATCGGTACGCTCTTCGTGGCACTTATTATGCTGCCTGGTGCGCTGTATCTGGGTTTAGTCGCCGGTCAGGGATTAGGCCCCGCTGCAGAGTGGGTAACCATCGTTCTCTTTTCTGAGATCATGCGCAGGTCATTCCTTCCTATGCGCCGCCAGGAGATCTACATACTCTACTATGTAGCTGCCGCCCTAACGGGCCTCGCTGCGGATAAGGGTATTAGCGGTGGCTCCTTTGGGTACCTTATATGGGCGCAGTATTTCATTCAGTCGCCGCAGGCTGCCATTGTTGCGCACAGCATACCAGGATGGGTGGTGCCGCCTGCCGGCTCGCCCGCTCTTCTTCACCGTACGTTCTTCAGTGCTGCATGGGAGGTACCCATCGGTCTGCTAGTTATAGGTGAACTTTTAGGGCGATTTAACTGGATCAGTGCAGGCTACTTCCTTTTCCGCATCACCTCTGATCTCGAGCAGTTACCTTTCCCTATGGCACCTGTAGCTGCATCGGGAGCGACTGCCCTTGCCGAAGCGGCATCTAAAGAGGAGTCCTGGCGCTGGCGGGTATTCTCAATTGGCTCCATGGTCGGGCTCATTTTTGGCTTCCTGTATATTGCAATTCCAGTCTTTACGGGTGTCGTTTTTGGGCACGCTCTGCAGCTACTGCCTATCCCGTTCCTGGATACTACGGTGAACACAGAGACGATACTCCCGGGAGCAATTACGGGCTTCAACCCGAATATTGGTAATGCCCTGATAGGATTTGTTATTCCGTACCCAATCGTAGCGGGATCTATGTGGGGATCAATGATCTTCAGGGTACTCGGTGCTCCATTCTTCTACCACCTCGGAGTGTTTGGCAATGCAGCTACCGGCGGGTGGTCGCCGGGCATGAACGGGATTTATACCAAGCAGGTAACCGACATTAAGTTCTGGATGTCGGTTAACATTGGTCTGCAGATTGCCGTCGCCCTTATAGGTGCGTCTAGCGTTATAAAAGTGTTAAGTGACGCCCGTAAGAACCGTGCGAACCGCGGTATGAGAAAGGAACTTCCGAAAGGCAGAGGCGACCTTCCCATGTGGATTCCGTTAGTTATTTGGGTCACGGTAACTGTGTTCTACATGTTGCTTTGTGAGCACCTTATTAACGGCGACGGACACCAGTTTCCAGCGTGGCTACTGATCTTCTACGGGCTAATTTGGTCTCCATTCAATTCCTACGTTTCTGCGAGGATGAATGGATTAACCGGGAGCACGGTTTCTGTGCCCTTCCTTAAGCAGATCTCCATTATGGAATCGGGCTATACACATGTCGATGCGTGGTACGCTCCTATACCACTTAACGATTTCGGCTATCTGGCCCAGAGATTTAGGGAACTGGAACTGACGGGTACCAAGTTTGTTAGCCTCATAAAAGCAGAAGCCCTTATGTTCGTCGTCGTTCTACCTGCAAGTTTCGTGTTTTGGGCGTTTTTCTGGCACACTAATCAGATACCGTCATCCCAGTTTCCGTTTGCCAACAAGATGTGGCCAATTGCTGCGACGTTTGAAGCGATGTTCGACCGCATCAACGCAAAAGGCGGCGGAATGCAGTGGGTACACCAATCCATAAATTATTCCCGCATTGGTTGGGGTATTTTTAGTGGATTAGGTTTGTACGGCCTGTTTTCGCTTGTACGCATTCCGGTACTGTTTTTCTATGGATTTGTTGGAGGTATTGGTGCCAATCCGCCGGACGTTATTACAACGTTTATTGGAGCGTACCTGAGTAAAACCTATTTCGAGAAGCGATTTGGCCTGGAAAACTGGCGCAAGTACACTCCAGTTCTATTGGCTGGCTTCTCATGTGGCACGGGCCTTATTGCAATGGCCTCCATCGCTCTCGCACTTATCGCGAAGTCGGTGAATTACCTGCCATTTTAGTCATTTGGATTATTCCTGCAAGAAGAGGGGGATAGAAGAATAAGTTCGATCTTGTTAAAAGTAGTGCTTGGACTTTCTCTCATGGCCGTTATCTGTTTTGTGGGTGGTTTTATCACAGGGAGATCTGTACCGGGTAAACGAGGCGCGTTTGCAGCCCTGCTGGCAGCATTTGTTCTGTTCGTTGTCATTATCGTCGGCACCCATGGCGTGGCTGTAAAGTTTGGGTCGCTTGTCACCAAGTTGGCTGTCCTTGCAGCACTAGCCATGGCTGTATCTGTAATGAGCGGTTATGTAGCTGGTCGAGGAATTCGAAACGAGGCTTTTCGCACCTCGCTAGCAAGTACGCTCATCGGGCTTATCCTGGTTACTGGGTCCATTATCGGCATCAAGCGAAGCGTGGGCCAGGTATTAACAATTGCTGAAGCGCTCGCTCCTTCTGCTGGCAGTAAGGAAGACAGTGATGTTAGAGCTCCCGAGACGTGCCGAACGAACCTTAAGGCTTTATACTCAGCGATGAACATGTATGCCCAGGACTGGGGTGGTCTGCCACCTGCTGCAAACTGGGATGCAAACAAGGAATTTGTCTCCCGGGTACCGCACAACAGCGAACTTCACTGCCCCGCGGTTTCAAATGGGCATGACAGCAGGTATGGGTACGCTTACAATACGGCAGTTGCTGGCAAATCGCTGGGCACTGCGGCAACTCTTAAGCAGATGAAGGATGCGACCAAGACACCATTGCTGTACGATTCCAGCAACCTTTCGGCGGGGGCTGCAGACGCATATACCAGCCTGGCGACTCCGGGGCGCCACCATGGCAAAGATTATGTATTGTATCTGGACGGCCATATTGAGGCAGTTTCGCCTAAATGAGCGACCAGCCGCTTTTACCGCAGTCGCTGCCCAGGCCGCATAAAAAGCGGGTGTTGCCAGTGGAGCTGCCACCGTTGCCAATGACAGTGATTGGTTGGCAGGGAATTAGTTGCGTACTACCGCCGGAATGGAATCTCACTTCGTTTTCTATGGAACGGGAAAACGGCTACATTCGTGCAGACGCGCCAGGCGACGCTGCGGTGACTGTGCAGATACGCTGGCAGGATGCAGCAGAGACCGACCGCAGAATTGGCACGCTTTACGATGTGTTTGCGCCGCGGATGAGGAAGTTGTTTAAACGACCGCCACCGGAACAGAAGCCGCCAGATTTGCGCAAACTGCTTGAGAAGGTACTGAAGGATTCTGACCGTTCGGCGAAGAAAGCCGGTACATCATTTGAAAGCAGTACACGGTCTGAAAAGATTGAGGGCGATGAGCTGGAGAGAACCGCAATCCCGTTCTCATGGACTGGTGGGGGCAGGGGGCAGGGCAAGATCTGGCACTGCAGCAAGTGCAATCGGGTAGTGGTTGCGCAGGTGATTGGTATCTCGCGCGATGCTTCGCAGGTGCAATCGGTTGCTGCGGGGCTTTTCGCCACGCTGCACGACCATAGCAAAGACAGCCTAGACCTGTGGGCGCTTTACGATTTGCAACTGAAGGTGCCAGAGACATTTCGCCTGCACCAGCAGCAGGTAATGTCCGGCCACCTCAGGCTTGTCTTCCTGCGCGGCGGAGAGATGATAGTCGTTGACCGTTGGGGGCTCGCATCAATGACGCTTAAACGGTTTAAGCCGGAAGAGTGGCTGGCTGCTAACGTAACTGTCAAGCTCAAGGCAATGAAGCGCAGCGCTGTGCCCCTTCAAACGGGTCATGAGGCCATCGTCTACTCCGGTGGTTTGAGCCTCGTCGACAGACTGAAGGTGTTCCGAAGTGCCCGTGGGCTTGCCCGGCCGTTGGCGGTTCGGTTTGAGGGGGGAGTCTGGGTGTGCGAGGAGCAGAATCGAATCTATTCTGTGCAGACACTGACTAGTCGCAAAACCACTGACCTGTGGAATATGGTAGCGAATACGGTAATGTGCTGTAAATGAGGAACCAGAATGCCAGCGAATGAATTTGGCAGGAAGCTAAAATATGCGGCTGGGCGATACCTGCCATTCCTTAAAATTGCGCCGCCAGTTACCGATCGCAAACTGGTTATGAACCTGCGGCCCCTGCACAACAGCCAGCTCACCTGGGAAAAAGGTGCTACCGGAGACATCGTGCTCATTGTGCCCGCTAACAAGAATGTGGGCCC
>JAJZFK010000347.1 GCA_021805405.1 bacterium | reverse complement strand
GCCTCAAGACGTTAGGGCGTATCTCCAATCGATTACCTCTACGGAATCACTGGAACAACTTGTACCACGCATCAACTCGGCTAACTCCTGGGATGAGTTGTTAGGCAGTTAGTATGTCTGCATAATTAAGGCACCGCGACCGACGCACTGCTTTACGATGCGTTTGGCGAGACGCTCACGCGCAGCGGCAGCACGGCGACCCCTGTGCAGTTTGCGGGCACCAGCGGCTACCAGGCGGACGCGACCACCGGGCTGCTGCTGCTTGGCCACCGGTACTACGACGCGAGCATAGGGCGCTTCCTTAGCAGCGACCCGGCGCAGGCAGGCAGCAACTGGTATGCCTACTGCGACAACAACCCGCTGGTGCGCGTTGATCCGACGGGGCTCGCGCCCCTTGGCAATGGCCCTCTCGCATCCGGTAACTTGCCAAGAGAAGGCTATGTTTCTCTAGTTGCAAGCGCAGTGGTTATGCTTGGTCCATATGAATTTGGTTTAGACGTCGGCATTAACGTGGGTTCCGGTGGTGTCGGGGCTAGCTATCATACACATAACGGATATGGTTTCGGCTTTGGCGGAAGCGCGGGTATCGGTGGTGGGGGTGAAGTTGGTAGCGGAATACCAAGGGGAGTGGATGATGGTAACGAAGTTGGGAGATTTGCCGGTGATGGCCCTGGCAGCGCAGGTTCAATATCTTGGCCGGCTCATGGATCCGGATCGAAGCTCGGCTATGGAAGCTTTGGACCGACCGTAGGCGGTGGGTTACATTATGGCAAATATCGTGGTGGAGGAACTGGTTGGTCGTGGCACCACATCGGTAAGGCGGTTCAAAAGTTATTTAAGAAGGTCGCATCTTGTTTTTAGTCAGCCAAAGCCAACCAGGCAGGCGGTTAGGAGGAATTTTGATCGCCAGCCATCCTGTGTTGCGATTTCACGACTCAATAAACTAAGCTTTTCGGCCGGAAGATTAGGAAGCGTTTAAGGCGCTATTTGGTCGCGTCATTACCGCAGACGTTTAAGGACGAGGTGGGAGTATGAAATGCCTTTTGTTGTCATAATCTGGCTGGCCCTGATTTATCCTACCACCAGAATTTACAAAAATCGCCTTCAATATTATCGAAATCGGTATAACAAGCGTCGATGGGTCCAAACATACCTATTGGCTCTGCTCGCAATAGTGATCGCAGAACTGTTTTGCGTTGTTGTGTTGGCGGGCACTGCGCCATACAGGGTATTCGTAGACTGTTCAATTGCTGCCTTTATGCCTGGAGGAGTCGCGGTAATTGTTTACGGCAACCTGTTATTGTATGAGGTTTTTCATCCCCGTGCTCGGTAAACCTTCATGGCGAATTAGTGGATTGCAATAGTGCCCATTTAGGTGAAGTTCTGATATGGAACTCTACTAACCAAATTA
The DNA here is from genome assembly GCA_021805405.1 of bacterium. GTDB lineage: Bacteria > Armatimonadota > Chthonomonadetes > Chthonomonadales > Chthonomonadaceae > JAJZFK01. The sequence goes on along the minus strand of JAJZFK010000347.1, from coordinate 1,303 downwards.
GCCTGGTTGTTCGGTGGTAAACTACGTGTACAACGGTGATGACCAGCGCGTGGGGCAGGGCAGAGGTGGCGCGCTGACCGGTGACCTGTACCGGGAGGCTTCCCTAGGCAGTCCGTTGCGTGCTGAATTGATGATTGCAGGGTCGACCGATTGCGAAAAGGGACTGCATAGAATCTTGCTGCAATTTCAGCTAAGAATTCGATCAGAGGTTGCCCAGTCGGTTATGGCTAATTGGCAATACGCGCCTCCAAACAAATAAATGGGGTCGTATTGCCTCCAAATTATCGGGCTTACAAGGCTACAATTACACGGTTATTGTATGCTCGAGTCGCATTACCATGTTAGCTAGGGGGTACCGCCAACAATGTCGTACTCAATTAAGCGCTTCGTACTTCTCCTGATATGCATAGGCATTGCGGGCACCTCGCTTAGCTTATTTTTGTGGGGACGTAATCTGGTTCGTAATTTCCGTGCCTCGGACAGATGGGCCGATTCCTTCCAGTATCCATGCCCTTACGATCCAGGTTTCGAGAAGTTTAGTATCTATTCCAAGCTCTATCACTGTGACTGCAAAGGGCCGGCGATTACTGGAGACCAGGCAAGCGTGCTACTCGATATGAGCAACCGTCGCCTTCGCGGTCCCTGGAACCTGAAGGTTCCAGGTTGCAGAATAGTGTTCTTGGCACAGCAACCCGAGGACTGGGTGTATCGTGGCGGCCAATTGAACCGTAATCTATGCACTATATTCGTGACTACCAAGTTGCCGGGACAATTATGGCACCGTACTCTGCTAGTGACTGTTCGGCAACCGCATGATTTGACCAACATTGTTTGTCCTATTGATGGCGGACCTGTTTTGGAGTCATCCTATAGCCAACACTGGTGGACATTACGTGACCACATTCCTGTACCTTCCGGTCCACGTTTTGAGACGGAGGAGGGCGATAAGTGGATAGTGTGGCAACAGAAGGGTGACTACCAAAGCTGGTACACTTTGCTAAGAGGGATGTCGGTGCGGACCCAGGGTTACGTTTTTAATCAGATAGGCGGGGGGCAATATGTATGTGCACTAGCATTAAGGGAAGGTGAAGGTACGGCAGCTTCAACCGAAGTTATAACCCGCTATTTCCGCAGCCACAAGATTAATTCGGTAGGCTACCCTCACCTCCCGTATCATTGGTTCCTGGTACTAACAGAAGGAAGAAACGTGCACGCTCCCAGTTCGGACTTCTCTGCACGTATAGTCGCTCATGTAAGATCATTAAACGACTGGTAATCACGCTTATCGGCTGGTCGGCCGCGG
>JAJZFK010000529.1 GCA_021805405.1 bacterium | reverse complement strand
TGTGGCAGTAAAGGCTAGTAACGTTGGAAACAGTGGCCCCAATCCGGCAGGTCTCATTGGCGCGCTAAAGGTGGTGTACCGCGATCGTAATGTCTCGGTGGTAACTACCGACGCCAAATGGCAGGTTTCCAGCAGCCCGTCACCTGGATGGACAACCGACAGTACGGTGACAAACAGTTGGAAGCCTGCGCTAGACCTTGGCCCAAACGGTATGCTGCCGTGGGGAGACCTTAAGCAGAGCGACCAGGCGGAACATCCTCCGCTGCCCGCACGGTACTTTCGGCGGCAATTTCGCGTAGGAAATCATCTTGCAAGGGCAGTTGCTTACGTCTGTGGCCTCGGGTTCTTCAAGCTCTATCTCAATGGAATATCGGCTACAAACAGTGTCATGGATCCCGCGCTTTCGGATTACCGCAAAGCTGACTACTATGTGACAATTGATGTGACCCGCATTCTCCACCGTGGCAACAATGCCATTGGTGTCATTTTAGGGAACGGACGCTTCTATCCGCCGCGCTCGAATGCTGTAAACTTCGGGCTACCTCGTTTGTTAATGCAACTGGAGATGACCTATTCGAATGGCTACAGGCAGACTGTAGTGAGCGATAGTCGTTGGCAGGTGACCGACAAGGGCCCCATAAGAGCCAACAATGAATATGACGGCGAGGTATATGATGCGCGCATGGCGATGCCCGGCTGGAGCAAGCCAGGTTATAGGGCTAGCCCGCGTTTCTGGTCGGCAGCAAACGTCATGCCAGCGCCAGGAGGCACTCTTGAGGCACAGATGCTGGAGCCTATGCGGGTTACAAGGGTTGTCCACCCAATCGGTATCTCTTCACCCAAGCCGGGAATTTATGAGGTGGATATGGGTCGCACATTCTACGGCACGGTGCGACTCCTTGCACGAGGCAGGCGCGGTACTACAGTTCGAATGACGAGCGCTTACAGTCTACTTCCCGATGGCCTGCTGAAGACCGCCGATAACCGATCTGCGCTCGCTACGGACGTCTATTCATTTGCGGGTAAGGGCAAAGAGATATGGAACCCCATCTTTAAGGGACAGGGTTTTCGTCGAGTACAGGTAACCGGCTTTCCTGGCAAACCTAAAACGAGCAGTTTTGAAGGACTTGTAGAACATACGGACGTCCGACCCGTTGGAAGTTTCTCCTGCTCAAATGCTCTCGTCAACAAGATCCACCTTGCGATGCGCGCCACTATGACGATGTTTTTGCGCAGTGCCCCTCTAGATCCAGACCGCGACGAACGTATGCCCTGGATGGGTGATCCTTCCAAGGATAGCGAAAGTGAGGCCTACAACTTTGACGTCGCTGCGTTCTACACGAAGTGGATGGACGATGTGCGGCGTTCTCAGCGGCCAGATGGCACTATTCCCGATGTCTCGATGTACTGGGAGGGCGGTTCTGGCGTTGAGTGGCCAAGTGTCTTCACAATTATCCCGGACTGGTTTACGGGTTTCTATGCCGATAACAGGCTAGCACGTAGAAACTACAGCGCCATGAAAACGTGGGTGCTTGCAATGGAGCGAATACACGCACTTCCCGATGGAACTCTGCACGGGGTGGGCTACGGCGACTGGTGTGATACCTACACAATAGGCGGCAAAATTAGTGACTTTGGAATGACGCCCCTCGATCTCGTAGCAACTGCCTACCAGTATAACAACGTGCGAATTATGCAGCGAACTGCGCAGCGATTGGCGTACCGCGGTGATATGCTGATGTGGAAGGCCATGGGGCACAAGTTGTATGTTGCGTTTATGCACAGGTTTTTCAACGGTGATAATTGCACATATTCCAGTGGAACACAATGCTCCTATGTACTTCCGCTTGCGTTTGGTCTACTACCGCCCGATCCGAACATGCGGCATAGAATTGTAAACAATCTCGTTCATGACATTATGGTGACTCACAACGGACACCTCACCGTTGGTCTTATAGGGAACCAATGGCTCATGCAGGTCTTAACAAATTGTGGTAGGTCCGATGTTGCATGGAGAATTGTAACTCAAACCACCCGGCCCAGTTGGGGCTATATGATCTTGAAAGGGGCCCAGACTATCTGGGAACGGTGGGACTACGACACTCGAGGCCCCGGAATGAACAGCGAGGCACTCCTCATACAGGCAGGCAACGTTGACTCCTGGTTCTACCAAACCCTTGCAGGTATCAATTACGACCCGGCACGTCCAGGATTTGCGCACATTATTATCCACCCGCATCTATTAGGTGACCTGAAATGGGTTCGCTGCCATTTTAATTCACCGCATGGTCTCATAGTCTCAAACTGGACGCGCAAAGGTAACATCGTCACAATGCAGGTCACTGTGCCGGCGAATACCACTGCTACCGTCACTACTCCAGACGGCACAGCCCGCGAATTGGGATCTGGCAGCTGGACCCTGAAGACCAGGGTTCCCCAACATCCGTAAGCGACGGTGGAGTTATCCAACCGTATGCTCTCTCATGCACCGTTGGCAAGCTTTCGCGGGCAAAACAGGAGTACACTGAACCCTTTAAAGTAGTAGCTCGGCTATAACACCAACGAACGATCGAAAACCACCGGGGACGAGACGCCCCGCTCACCGTGCAGAGCGCACCGTAAATTCCTAATAGCAACCACCAACCGGCAGGGGCATCTGTTCCCCCTCGCTCAACGGGAGACGGGTCGGTGCGATTGCACCGGCGGAGAGGTCAC
>JAJZFK010000407.1 GCA_021805405.1 bacterium | reverse complement strand
GTTACTGGTTCTGGAGATTGATACATCTGTGCTATCCTCACCGTTATTGTTTGAGCCGGGCCGAAGCGGCACCCTCTACCCCCATATTTATGGTCCACTCACTTTAGGTGAGGTCTCGCGCGCTTTGCCTATTTTAAAAGATGACAGCGGCTGCTTCGTTCTACCGCAGGATCTTGGGCACGCTTAATACCCCCTAGCAAGCGTATTTGGCACTTATATCCCGGCAACAGTTCCGTTGATCCCGGCAAAACAGGTGACGACACCTTTTATGGTAAATCATCCGGTTAATTTTTACGACCCCTTTAAATAGTGGAAAAAGATATTCGTAGGTTGGTTGTATATAGGCATAGCATGGTAACTTTGCCATTAAATGAGTTGCGACAGGTTATAAGAAAAGCCTTGGGAGAGTGATATCTGGGAGGTGTGGCTTTGTAAATCGATAGCTCTGCTTATTTTCGTTTATTTACGATTGGTAACAAGTCGTGGCAAATCCGCCAAATGTCGGATGTGAAATCGGATAGAGATGTATATAATAAAAACACAATACTTAAAGTATTCAGGAGGCACAAAACAATGAAACAGTCTTTTTCCAGGTTTGCTCTATTGGCACTTACAGTGGCCGCAGTACCCGCACTCGGCACGAGCGCACTTGCGGGCGGTGATGCCTGGCAGCACGCCGGAGTTTTAAGCAGCGTCGTAAAGGTAAGCACAGACGGCGTTACACTTAATCAGGATGGCGCGGAAGCACCCATCGTAGCCACTGTTACACCTGCAACACAGGTAGGCGGCATTTGTGAGGACTGCGGCATGTTCATGACGTTTGGGTCGACACAGTGCACAGGCACGTGCAAGATGTGCAGCTGCAGCGATAAAAACGGAACTTGTGTTAGCTGGGCTCATCTTAAAGATGTTACCTGGCAGAACATGCTGAAAGCACTGCCAGTTGGTACGGGCCTGCGGACTGTGTTCAACACACCGGGGAATCCCGCATCTGGTTTGAAAGATATTTATATTAACCGACGTGAGGTACTCTTACCTGTAACTGGGCTTGCAGGCAAGACTACCCCCGAGCTCACAAAGCTTACAAGTTCTGTGGGTGCAGCGAGTGCGGAACTAACAGGCAACGGCACACTTCTCAAGATTGAGCTGAAGCAGGACTGGACCGCAAAAAAAGAGGCACAGCTAGTAACAATCCTCGGTAAAGTCGGCGGCAACGTAAATCTGCCAACAGCCGTCGCATCTGCAAAATAGTTAGCTTCGTACCTTGCATCGTATCGATGACCTGGAACCTATGATGCTAACAATAACGATGACAGAGGACATACGATGAATTCCAGAATGAATCGCGTAAGTACAGGGTTGGCGGCACTATTTATTGGTGCCGCGACCCTTACACTGGGGGCACGACCCGCCAGCGCCTTTCCAATGTTTGCTCGCAAGTTTCACTTTCAGTGCGCGCGGTGCCATACGATGGTACCCCGCCTCACTCCTTTCGGTTATGCGTTTTTACGAGCGGGTTTTAGGCTGCCATCCAATGAAGTAAAGCCAATTACCCTCAGCAACTCGGTTGCACTTTCTATCGTTAGCCTTACTGCAAAAACGAGATCAAGCCCTAATATCAGCATTGCTGGAATGGACACGGCGCTTGCCACTTCATTGGGCAAGCAGTTTGCTGTTCATGTTCGTTACACAACGGGTGTTAGAGGCGGTTCCCAATCTGGATTTAGTGACCTATGGGCACAGTACAATACCGGTGCGCGCGGAACTTACTGGAGTGCGCGAATTGGTCAGATACCGGTGCTTGATGGGTTTAACCTGATGGGTGATCACCGAACTATTGCCATTGCCGACGCACAGATGTATGGTGGGCTTGGGCCCCTGGCCAACGTAAACGCCGCCCTTGGTGATTTCGGCTTGGGTAGCTACGAAACTGGTGTACAGGCGGGATACACAACTGGACCGCTCTACACTCGGCTGTCGTGGCTCTACGGTGTGAAGCAGGATGGCTCCAGCCAGAACATTACTTACAACGGTAAGGCGTTTCACGATGTGGTTCTGCAGAGTGAGTACCTCATTGGAAACCAGGGTACATCGGTTGGTGCAATGTATTACAACGGGAGACGCCAGCTTCAGGCAATTGGCATAGAAGACAACTTCTACCGCGCCGGCCTGTTTGGAACGTACGATCGCTTCCTTGGCAAAGTAAACCGCGGAATTCCAACCTGGCAGGTGGAACTAAACGGTGGACTGCTGTACGGCATTGATGATGTTGCGGCAGGCAAGCCAGTGGCTAGCTATGCAACCGTGATTGAGGGCGATGTGTACTTTAATCACAAAACAGCATTCATGGTGCGCTACGACTCGGCACGGATGGCAGGGATAACTGGTATTCCCGTAACTGGGCAGTACACCTTCTCACTCGCAAATCGACCAACACAGTACCTTATCCTCAATGCTGAGTATATTAAGGTTAACAATCCGGGTAGCGACTCGCTTACTGGCATGGTGACATTCCTGTATTAGTCGCTTAGTTACACAGTGTGTGCCTCAAACGGTGCGTCCATCTGCCAGGATGGGCGCACCAATTTTCTGTGTCACCCGGTTTCATGTCGTACCATGTGAATGATACGAAACCCGCAACCAAATTGCGGACTTCGTCGGTTTACAGCCGGTAACAAGCAGCATGACGCGTAGGTGGAGCGCGCATTAGTATTGCCGA
>JAJZFK010000063.1 GCA_021805405.1 bacterium | reverse complement strand
ACGTAACCGGTGCGCCTCCCGTGCCAGAGGCATCAACGCTGGTAGGTCTTCTCGGTATGGCAAGTTTTGGCGGGGTTCTGGCGCTACGTCGTCGCCGCAAGTAAGTAACAGTTTGTTCTAAGGTGTACACGCGGCACAGGGATTTAACTCCTTGTGCCGCATTTCTTTGCTGGGAATAAGTGTCATAGCACTAAGGTACTGACAGCGGCTTGGATGGCATAAGGCAGCTTTGGGGGTGCCATACACACCTATATGATCTGTGTCTAAACTATAAGTTTATGGAGTATCGCGTATAATGTAAATGCATGGTAGTGATAATTGCAATAAATTGATGATTGGCATGATATTTGCGTTATCGACTATTGTTTGATTTACATCGCACTCACAGTCCGGGCTGTGATTGATGAAGTCCAGCGCAGTAATGCTGTTTGATACATCAAATCTATGCCAGGAGCGATAAAGTGCGCAACAATTGTGTCTCCGTAGGAGACCGAAGGTTACCTTCACGAGGTAATCGTAAGAACATCGGAATTTTGACGGTTGCATTGCTTTCCAGTTTGTTAAGTACGCTAACCCATAGCCCGGCCCACGCTCAGCGTGCGCAACCTGTAAATAATCCCTACCAGTCACTTCCTGCGGTCAGGGCGATGCTTGGTGGGCACATCTACTATCACAACTTCCCTCTGCCGCACCTTGGTATCGGCAACAAGCTACGACCGTGGAAATCGCCTGATAATATCCTGTATCAGCTTGCAAGTTACCTTTCTACCAGGGTAGATCAATCTGGAACCATCAATACAGCTCTCCTGCGGCGAGCTTTACTGGCAAAACAGAAAATGAGTAGTGGACCTCTCCACCTCGATTTTGTCCATCCAGTTGGCAATCACGGTGGCTATTCTACAATGGGACTTCCTGCCGGGGGTGGTATTGATCCGTGGGGCACGGCAATCTTCGACAGTATAGGGCCACTCAATATGCTGCCTCCCTATGCCAATCATTTTGGTACTCAAGTAGTTTCAGGCCGCGTAAATGGCATTGCCTTTGATCCTAACAACCCTGGAACGTACTATATTGCTACTGCAGGCGGCGGAGTGTGGAAAACGACAGACGCAGGGCTAAACTGGAACTGCCTCTCTAACGATACTAACACGTGGGAAGCCCAAACGACAGCCTGCGTTGCAGTCGATCCACAAAACAGTAGCATCATTTATGTGGGAACGGGCGACATATTTTCTTCTAAGTCACCCTTTGGCATCATGAAGTCCGCAGATGGTGGTGCCACGTGGGTGAATGAAGGAAATGGCGTGTTTCCCGGAACGGTATACAAAGTGAAAGTGGACCCAGATAATGATCTGGTAGTGAACGCCATTTCTGGTGGAAACATCTATCACAGCACCGATGGCGGTCGCAACTGGAATATTGCTGCTAGCACAAATGGCCTACTTGAAGATATGCAATACGGCCTGAGAATACCGGATGCGAATGGTAACTTGGGCTCCCACATACTACTGGTGACAGGGCAATACGCCGGAGTCATGATGTCTAGCGACGATGGTGCTCACTGGAACACCTTGGACAATGGAAGTACGCTAACATCAAACGGAGGCGGATGCTCGGTTGCACCCTCGCCCACTCGTTGGAACTACTACTATGTACTTGATGGCGGAAACCAACGGATTTACCTTGAGACATTCAACACGAGTTTTAACAACCAATACATCGCTTCGGCAGTCGACATTACCGGTTCGATGGGTTACCTTACGGATGAATGGAGCCAGCAGGGATACGACTTTTACATACGCGCTGCGTCTTCTGCTGTTGGGAAAGACCAGGTCTTCGTGGGTCTGAAGGACCTCTTCGAATACAATGGCCGACTGGGAATTAAGGGTGAGGCAATATGGGAGCCGTTATTCCGCTCAAATACCGCCCAAAGTATTGCCCACACGGACCAGCACGCAATGGCTCTAGATCCCAATGACGCATCTCAAACCCATTTTCTCATAGGTAATGATGGCGGAATTTACGATCTAGTGGTGAAACAGGATAAATTTGCCACAATTTCAACACTTCAGGTGTCGTCGCTGAACGCTGATCTTGATATAACCCAATTTTATAAGGTTGCAGCCATTTCTTCGGAATTTGGCTGGCTCCTTGGCGGAGCACAGGACCAGGGGGCTGGGACCTCAAACGTAGGTGGCCCGTCCTACACCGACTACTATAACTGGAAAATTGTATCCGGTGGTGATGGAGGATCAGTTGTGCTTCCGCCACGTGATCCGGCAAACCAGTATACCTCCAGCGAAAAGGCGGTAGTCTATCACACATCGGACTATTGGCTAACTACCAACGCGGTTATTAGCCCGAGCACGGTAGGCGACGTATTGCCATTTGTCACTCCCTTGGTGGGTGACCCGCACCACAGCTCCGTCGTTTATATGTCAACCAACTATCTTTATAGGTGGCACAATAATCTCAAACGGTGGGATAGTAAAGTTGGAGGCATCAATTTCGGTGGTACGAAGGTGATCCAGGCAATTGCTGTTGCACCTTCTGACAGTAATGTACTATACGTCGCGACGGCTTCTGGTGCGATATGGATGTCGACAGACGGTGGCACAACCTGGAACACAGTTGGTCCGACAAGCGGACTCACTGTTCCCGAAGGTTTGAATGTGCTGTCCTATAATCCGTATGACGTAATTGTTGTGGGATCTGGTGCTGTT